>JAKAHI010000131.1 GCA_021815065.1 bacterium
AACCTGACCTACAAGGCCGCATGGCTCTGCGACAACAAAAAACCTTTTCATCTGGAAGCGACCATGGCGAAATTAGCTGCTGCAGAAGGTGCCCGGCATGCGGCAACCTTTGGTTCTGAAATATTTGGTGGCTACGGAATCTGCAATGAATATCCCGTGTCAATGTTTCTAAGAGATTCCTACCAGATTCAATTTTCACCTATTTCGAATGAGATGAGCCGGAACATATTGATGCAGTTTCAGGGTCTGCCGAAATCCTGGCCATGATCCGAAAATTTGACCACAAAAAGAGGAAACTTTTATGTACACGTTAGGAGATATCCCGCGTTTCACGGCGATCCACTATCCGGATCGCATAGCAGTCGTTTTTGAAGGCACACGTTTCACCTATCGCGAATTCAATGCCCGTATCAACCGCTTTGCCAATGCCTTGATTGCGCTGGGATGTAGGAAAGGCGAACGTCTGACCATAATGGCCGATAACTGCTCCAACTATCTTGAGGTCTATTTTGCGGCCGCCAAGCTCGGCATGAGTGTAACCCCGCTCAACACCCGCCTTGGCGACGATGAGATTGTTTTCATTATCAACGACAGTGAAGCCTCGCTACTGATCGTGGGCGACGGGTACGAAGATAAAATACAGAGCATGAAGCCGAAACTGAAGAACATAAAAAATTGGATCAGCTTTGAAAAGCTATCGGAAGGATTTCTCTATTATGCCGCCCTTGTGGAAAAGGCACCGGATACAGAGCCGGACCTGGATCTCTATGATGTGCGGGAGGACGATCTCGCCATCCTCATGTATACCGGTGGAACCACGGGTCGTCCGAAGGGCGTGATGCTCTCACACCGCAACGCTATGATTTCTGGCACTGTGGCTGCTTTGAGCATGAACCTGAACCGCGACGACGCAACCTGCTACGTGCTGCCCATCTTTCATGTTTCCTGGTGGCCTATCCTGGCGATTATGATGGTATGCGGCAAGGTTTGTATTAACCGTAAACCTGATCTCGATGCAATCTTCAAACTTATTCAGGACGAGAAATGTACACACATGAACCTGGTGCCTACGATCTACGGCTGGATGGCTGACTATTCCAATATCGATAAATACGATCTATCCAGCCTGCGCATCCTGTCCTATGCCGGCAGCCCGTTTCCAACCGAGGTCTTGGTTCGCTGTATCAAAAGATTCGGTAATATCTTCGGCCAGGGATACGGCTCAACCGAGACCGCCGGTGCGCCCGTGACCATGCTGAGCTGGGATGATCATTTCCTTGATGGTCCAAAAGCCAAATACCTTACCAGTGCCGGCAAGGCCGCCCCTTGTTCGCGCATCAAAATCGTGAATGAGCACGGCAACCCAGTGCCTCAAGGTGCGGTCGGCGAGATCTGCGTCAAGGGCAAGCACGTCATGATGGGCTACTGGAAAAATCCAAAACTAACTGCCGAGACCCTGCGTGGCGGGTGGTTGCACATGGGTGATATGGGTTACATGGATGAGAATGGCTATGTTTTTCTGACCGATCGTAAGGCGGACATGATCATTTCAGGCGGCGAGAATGTTTATCCGAAAGAAGTTGAAGACATAATTTATCAACATCCGGCGGTAAAGGAATGTGCCGTTGTTTCAGCGCCAGATACAAAATGGGGAGAAGTGGTTCAGGCCGTTGCTGTACTTCAGTCAGGCAAACAGGCTACGGCAGAGGAGATCATCGAACACTGCAAGAAGAACCTTGCGGGATACAAGTGCCCCAAGGCGGTAGCCTTCTGGAATGATATCCCCAAAACCATCATCGGCAAGATCGACAAAAAAGATATCAAAAAGAAGTTTTGGGAAGGCAAAGACAGAATAATCAGCTAAGATTTATTATAAACAGGGAGGGTATGTATGAGTAAAAAAAATACGGACAATTATTTTAAGATCGATCCGGAGTGCCACCTCATCGGTGATATGGAACACCTGAACCATTTCCCCGGGGTACAGATGTGGTGGCGGGCTATTGAGAACATATCGCGGCCGCTGGTCTTCGGCGCCCCCATGCCGCTCATGATGAGGGCACTGGAAGGTCTGGAAGAATGGGAGGCGGTGAAGAGCGGTGACCCGCAGATCATTCTGCGGGTTATGGATAAGTACGGGGTGGATATCGCCTGCCTGCTCCCTGAATCCATGATGGATACTACGGGCTTTACCAGTCGTTGGGTTTCCAACGGTCAGATGGCCAAGGTGGTGGAGACCAATCCGGAACGGTTCATGTACCAGCCCAACATCTCACCTATAAAACAGCGGGGAGTCAAGAATGCCATCTGGGAGCTGGAGTATTGGGTCAAAGAAAAGGGGGCCAAAATCTTCAAATATTATCCACCCGAAGATACTTACATAAATGATCCTGAACTGTGGCCTTTCTATGAAAAAGCCCAAGAGCATAAAATTGTGCTCGATATACATACCGGATTTTGCTGGGTACCTCCTGGTAAGAGCAAGTATTGTCATCCTGAGCAACTTGATGATGTGGCGCGGGACTTCCCGGGGCTCATAATTAATGCCTTCCACATGGGCTATCCCTACAGCGATGTCCTCAACATGGTGGCCTTAGGCCATCCCAATGTCTACATCTGCATGAGTCTGCTCGTACCATGGGCGATAACAGCACCGCGCAAGTTTGCCCGCCTTCTGGGTGAGGCCATGCGCTTTGTGGGTCCGGACCGCATCACTTGGGGTACGGATTACGCCGGGTATGGCGTTCAAATTGCCAATGCTGTAAAGGGGCTTGCTGAATTCCAGATCCCCGAGGACATGCAGGATGCGTACGGCTATCCTGCCATAACGGACGAAGACAAGGCCAAGATGTTCGGCGGAAACCTGGCAAGACTGCTTGGGATTGAGCCGAAAAGAAGAATCTGATTCAGTATGCCAAACTTTATAGCCGTGTATTCAGGAGTATACAGGGACAACCCCCGTATTATTGAGAACAGTTGTTCTTAAAAAGAATATTTCAGATTATAAAGAATATTTTTATGGGACTATATTATTGAAGAACCCCGCTGTAAATAGCGGGCGGGCAGTCGGCGAAGCTGGTTCGGGCGAGCACCCGTTCAAACCGTCCAGTCTAAAACCTTGAGTTCCTTAATGCGTTTGAATTCTCTCGTATTGTTCGTTATCAGGGTTACATCAAGACTCAGGGCATGAGAAGCTATGAGCATATCCATAGATCCAATAAGATTCCCGTCTTTTTCGAGATTTGCTCTTACAACTCCATAGATCTGTGAAGCTTTTTCGTCAAAGTCTGTTATCTCAAGAGGGAGCAGAAATTCACCGAGAGCCTCGCGGTTTTTTTGAATATACCGGCTTTTCTCCACACCATAATAAAGTTCTGCAAGCGTGATTGAGGAAATGCCGATGTCTCCTACGGAATACCTTTTCAGATGTTTCAATATTGATGGAGATTTCTGCTTGATGAGGTAAATGCAGATGTTGGTATCCAGCATGAACTTCATCAGAGAGCCTCGCGGTTTTGTACCTTTGCTTGCTTTCTTTTCGACATAAAATCATCGGTAAATTTATCAAGACTTTCGATAAGAGAATTCCACGAATTTGTGGCAGGAATCAATACCACTACGTTCCCGGATTTTTTTGCGAACACATAGCTATCCTGGAATTTAAATTCTTTCGGCAGACGCACAGCCTGGCTTTGACCATTTTTGAATAGTTTTGCAATTTTCATAATCACCTCCTGATAATATATACTTAAAGTATATATCTTTTATTGCTTTTAGCAAGTCAAAATTGACATCTGCCGCAAATACCATGTTTACCCGTTACTTGAACGTGTGTTCGCCGCAATCCCCCAGCCTATGGCGGGAGGGTGAATGTGAGCTGAGCGAGCTACTTGCAATGAAAATATGGGGGTTGTCCCTCAGTTTTCAAATGACAGGATTTTCTAACGGGATAAATTACAGTGGGTTTTTCTTTAAAAATGAAGAGAGACCTCTTCATAACTCCCTTTCTCCCCCTTATCTTAAGGGGGAGATTACACAAGGGGAAACTGCCTGATCATGACAGGCTGACAAAGAAGTTGCTCGTTTGTTATAATCGCTCTGTCATTCCGGATATTTGTTATGGAAGTTGATCGCTTGAAAAGTGGATAATCGGATACACACAGGATTGAATAAGGTGCCTCTTTTGAGTCAAATAAAATGCCAAACAGTCCGCTCAATCCAATATGTTATGGACTCTTTTATGTCCTTGACTGGAATTATGCGATGCCGTACATTTGATGTAATCATCAATCCTCCTCCTTCGGCAGGAGAGACTGAAGCGGGGATATAATGAACAAGGAGGCCGGTATGGCACATTGGGAAAATCGCCCGGAAGCGTCCTGGAAAAAGTTCAGATTCAATCAGCCTTACAACGAAGGACTGAAACGGCTCAAAGAAGAGGTGTTGACAGAAACTGATTTTGATCCCGCCACATTGTGGCAGTGGGGAACCATGCAAGCTATGGCGGTCATCGGGGTCCTTAAGGCTTGCGAAAAGGCCTTTGGACGGGAAGGGCAGCAGGTGGTTGCCCAAACCCTGCACGATGTAGGTCTGGACATAGGAAGACAGATCCTCAAAGGGACAAAAAAGCCAGAGGACATGTCTGACATGGAGTTCATGAGCTTTTATGCCACCGTGATAAACCGTATAGTGTACGCATCCCTTGAGAAACCGTACATTGACGGCACAGACAAGGTGAGCTTCGATATCCTCTGGTGTCCTCATCAGGATCATTACGGGGCATTTGACTGCCGTGTGCAGCGTTACTTTGTCCAGGGTATGATCGATGCTGTCAAGGAGTACTTCGGAAAAGACAAGGGGTTTCAGGTTCGCTTCGACACCACAATTCCATCCGGCTCAGAGACCTGCCACTTCACGATCTGGCGTGCCGGAGACTCAGAAAAGGAAGAGTGGGCGCACTTTACCGAGATGCTGGATGAAAAGGCCCTGGAGATTGCCAAGCACACGAAGAAAGACAAAGGATGAGTGCCTGATAAAA
>JAKAHI010000132.1 GCA_021815065.1 bacterium
CCGATCTACTGCTGTTGCAACAGCCATATTCGTTTATACAGGCTTTGAATGGACGACACCGCTTGCAGAAGAGGTGGCCTCGGGCAAATCAGTACTTTCGTATTCCCTGCCCATATCCGTAGGACTGCTGACGGTAACGTTTGCGCTCTTTGCCTACGCCACGATGGGCATATTACCGCTCAGCCAGGCTGTCCATTCACCGATCCCGCACTTGATCTTCGGACAAACACTTGCAGGAAAAGCCGGGCTTTATATCATGGCCGGTATCAGCTTCCTTGCAACCATGACTTCTTTTAACGCAGGTGTCATGGGAAACTCGAGACTCCTTTACGCACTCGCGCGGGAAGGAAGCTTCCCGAAGTTTATGAGCAAGCTGCACCCCAAATACTTTACTCCGTGGATTGCACTTCTCATCGTCTTTTCGATCATAGCCGTCTTTTCGGTTACCATTGCCTATCACCCAAAGGCTTTCCTTGTCCCCATTCTTGTGGCGGCATCCATAGAAACACTCATGTATTCCATCATCTCATTTTCGGTCATTTCGCTGAGGTACAGGGAAAAGGACACAGCCCGCATCTTCAGGGTAAAAGGAGGAATCATCGTTCCTTTGTTTACCGGTATAGTGTTCCTGCTGCTCACGGTCGGCATTCTTGCATCATCTTCAAAGTACGTTGCGCTCCTGTTTATCACGGGCTTTGTCCTCTCGTACCTTTATGCAAAATATGTCGTGCCGAGGCTTGAACACTAACTTTGCACACGATGCCCCAAGTGTGCTATGAAATACACAATCACGCTATGGACAGGTATTACCCCTGTCTATGCATAACCTTGATAAGGAGTCTTTATGGAAGAAGAACTGTTTAAAAGATTTGGCAAGTTATTTCCCAAAGGCACAATACTGTTCCGCGAGGGCGATACGGGCGAAGAAATGTACATCATCAACAACGGAAAGGTAAAAATATTCAAAGAGATTGGAGGCGTAGAAAAGATACTCGCACTCCTCGGGCAGTCCGATTTCTTCGGAGAAATGTCCCTCTTGAATAAAAAGCCGAGATCCGCAAGTGCCGAAGTCGTCGAAGACGCAAAGATCATGGTCATTAACAACAGTACTTTCGATACCATGATGCGGAGCAATGCAGAGATAGCGATAAGGATAATAAGAATCCTTGCCAAGAGGCTTGAGGATGCGGACGTCCAGATAGCCAACCTTATGATAAAAGATTCAAACCAGAGAATCATCGTAACCTTACTGAAACTGTCCGAAAGCGGTACAAAAATAGATACCGGGATATTCTTAAAAACGGACGTCGAAAAACTGTCGGTCACGACAGGGCTTGAGAAAAACAAGGTAAACGAGATCATAGAAAAGCTTGCAAAAAACAGGCTTATAGAGCTGACAAACAACGGCATACTGGTCAGGAATACGGATAATCTAAAGAAATATCTCGATTATCTTGTCATGAAAGAACAGTTTGAAGGAATGTAAGGGGGAATGAGAGGCGATATGAAGATAAGGGTACTTGGTTGTCATGGCGGGGAACTGCCGGATTTCAGAACGACCTCATTTTTGATAAATAAGAGAATCATCCTCGATGCAGGTGCCGTCACCGGCGTTCTCAATCTGAAAGAGCAGCTCGCAATAGAGCACGTCGTACTAACGCATGCACACGCCGATCATTCCCGCGATACTCTCTTTCTCGCTGATAATGTAATCGGCTCAAACGGGAAAGGTTTTATGCTGTACGGTATGCCCGTAGTTTTAAAAAGCATAAAACAGCACCTGCTGAACTGGCATATATGGCCTGATTTCACAGAACTTCCGGACAAGAGCAACCCTGTAATTACGATGCAGGAAGTCGAAAGCGAGAATACGGTTGTAATCAATGGTTTGGAGGTTACGCTCTGCATGGTGAACCATACCGTTCCCGCAGCCGGTGTACTGATAGACGACGGTAACAACAGCGTAGTATTCAGCTCTGACACGGCACCCACGGACAGGATATGGGAATTAGCAGCAAAGAAAAAAAACCTGAAAGCGGTTTTTATCGAATGTTCTTATCCGGAGGAAAAAAAAGAGCTCGCTCTCCTTTCAAAACATCTTACCCCGGCACTGCTGAGAGATGAAATAAAAAAAATCGGGAGGGACACCATGGTATACGTCTATCACATAAAACCGCAGTTCTATAAACGGATTATCAAAGAGCTGAAACAACAGCACCTGCCGCACATCGAAGCCGTAAAACTTAATCAGGTCATAAACATATAAATGCCACTATTCGGTTCGGACAACAAAACAAAAAACAGCCTCGACGGTCTATGGATAAAATGCAACAACTGCGGCGAGATCATCTACAAAAAAGAGGTTGAAAAAAATCTCAAGGTCTGTCCGAAATGCAATTACCATTTCAGATTATCCTCGGAGGAATGGATAGACATACTCATCGATCAAAACAGCTTTCACGAGTTATGGCCTGATATCGAATCGATCGATCCTCTGGATTTCAAGGACAGAACAAGGTACAGGGATAAGCTCAAGGAGACCCAGAAACAGACCGGTAAAAAAGACGCTATTGTTACAGGATATGGTTTGATAAACGAATTGTTCGTTCATATCGGTATTTTTGACTTTAATTTTATGGGCGGGAGTATGGGCAGCGTTGTGGGAGAAAAGATCACGCGATTGATAGAAAAGACAGCAGAAGAACGATCCAATCTCCTTATCGTGACATCCTCCGGAGGAGCAAGGATGCAGGAAGGCATTTTTTCACTTTTACAGATGGCGAAAACGAACGCCGCCTTAAGCAGATTAAACGGCAGCAAATCTCTTTATATGTCCCTGCTTACGGACCCCACGACAGGAGGGGTTGCCGCAAGCTTTGCAAGTATAGCGGACATTATCATTGCCGAACCAAAGGCATTAATCGGATTTGCAGGACCAAGGGTTATATCAGACACAATCGGACAAAAATTACCGGAAGGTTTCCAGAGGGCAGAGTTCCTGCTTGAACACGGGATGATCGATATGGTCGTCGAAAGAAAAGTAATAAAAAAAACCATTGCCCAGATCATACGGCTGCTCGGCAACACGGAAAGGAAAACGGTGCAGCTATGACAGCATTCCATATATTCTTAACGATACTCCTTTTCGCCATTATGATCCTGTCGACACTCTCTATTGTGTTCGGCATGCCCGGCACCCTGATATCTTTCATCGCCGTACTGCTCTTCGTTCTGATAACAAAGGCGCAGTACATCGGCTGGACAACGGTGATCGTTTTAGCACTCCTTACACTCATGGGTGAACTGGGAGAGCTCCTGTTCGGGGTGAAAGATGCGGCAAAGGCCGGCGTGTCCCGGAAGGCTGTTATTGTCTCAATAATAGGAGGTATCGCCGGGTCTGTCGTTCTGGCCCCTTTTCTGCTCGGTATCGGCGCGCTCATCGGCGCTGCATTGGGGACTTTCACCGGTGCCTTTGCAGTATCAATCATGGAGAGCAGGCACGCCCTTGATGCGGCACACAAAGGCTGGGTATCTGCAATAGGAAGGCTAAAAGGCACAATTTTCAAAGGCCTCATCGCAATCACCATGCTCATTATTTGTATCGTTGAAATACTATAACGGGAGATTCCGTGAAACAAGTGAAGGGTACAGACTTCTATTTACTCGATGATTTACTATCCGAAGAAGAACGGTTCACCAGGCACAGCGTCAGAGAATTCGTCGACAGGGAATTTATGCCGAAGGTGCGGCAGTCATTCAGGGATGCGCGGTTTCCTATGGAGGTTATTCCCGGTCTCGGGAAACTCGGTGTGTTTGGTGCCAGTATCGAGGGCTACGGGTGTAACAAGGTAAGCGGCATATCATACGGATTAATGATGCAGGAGCTTGAACGGGGAGATTCGGGCTTGAGGAGCTTTGCCTCTGTTCAGAGCTCCCTCGCCATGACGGCTATCCATGAATTCGGCAGTGAGGAACAGAAAAATCTTTGGCTGCCCCTGCTTGCCGGTGGACAAAAGATAGGATGCTTCGGGCTCACGGAACCGGACTTCGGCTCAAACCCTTCGGGCATGCGGACAACAGCACTCAAGGAGGGCGGCCATTATATACTGAACGGCTCGAAAATGTGGATAACAAACGGCTCTATTGCTGATATCGCTGTCGTGTGGGCAAAAACAAACAAAGATGATCCCAAAAGCATCAAGGGGTTCCTTGTCGAAAAAGGCACTCCGGGCTTTACTGCAAAAGACATACACGGCAAGCTATCCATGCGGGCATCGGTTACATCGGAACTAAACTTCGACGAATGTAAGATCGACGGGGACCATGTCCTGCCAAAGACGGGCGGGCTTAAATCTCCGCTTACCTGCCTTATGCATGCACGGTACAGCATTGCATGGGGGGCACTCGGTGCTGCTATGGCGTGCTATGAAGAGGCACTCGGCTACGCCAGGGAGCGGATTCAGTTTTCAAAGCCCATTGCAGGCTATCAGCTTGTGCAGGAGAGACTCGTATGGATGTTATCCGAGATAACCAAGGCACAGCTTCTCGCCTGGCGTATGGGAAAAATGCAGGACAACGGCAGTTTAAAACATTATCATGTTTCACTTGCAAAGCTGAATAACGTAAAAATCGCGCTCGAGATCGCAAGGAGTTGCCGCGACATTCTCGGCGCAAACGGAATAACCGATGATTACCAATGCATGAGGCACATGAACAACCTAGAAAGCGTGTATACCTACGAAGGAACGAACAACATCCACACCCTTATACTCGGAGAACACATAACCGGCATCAAGGCGTTCGAATAACGAAAGTAAGAGACACGTCCCCCGGGTTAACCCGAAAAATGCATTTGCAAAATAAGGAAGTTTATGCAATGAGCGATAATCCCGCGTCAAATACAGGTATTCTTCGAAAATCCGATAAGGAAACCATACCGGGTAATAGCATATAAACATACAGAGGACTAAAAGCTCGTTCCTATAAGGAAACTTATAGATATCAGGTGGATCGCGGGATTGAGCGAATAAGTAAAC
>JAKAHI010000133.1 GCA_021815065.1 bacterium
TGGTGGACCATCGAAGACGTGAAGATGAGCAAATCCCTCGGTAACGTCGTTTCTCCCGAGTCCCTGGTCAATGACTACGGCGCCGACGCTACGCGGTACTTTTTGATGCGCGAGGTTCCCTTCGGCCTTGACGGTAATTTCTCGGGCACTGCAATGCAGACGCGTATCAACAGCGATCTTGCAAACGATCTGGGTAACCTGCTTTCAAGGGCAACGGGTATGGTCGTGCGGTTTGCAGGCGGCGTATTGCCCGCGCCGGATGTCCCCGACCAGTTTGATACAGCACTCCAGCAAAAAGCTGCGCAGCTCTATGATGCATATAAAACTTCCATGAACAACATGGAGTTTCATACTGCGCTCTCGATCTTATGGGAGTTTATAGGCGAGGCAAATAAATATGTGGACAGGACAAAGCCATGGCAGGATGCAAAATCCGGAAATGCGGCGAGGCTGAACACAAGACTTTATTATACCATCGAGGCAACAAGGATTGCAGCGGCCTATCTGTTGCCGTTTATGCCGGATACGGCAAGTAAGATATTGAATGCTATAGCCCAGGACACAAAAGGGAAAAGCCTTGAACAATTAGCTCGATGGGGTGTTGCTGTTCCGTCTGTCAAAATCATGCAGGCACAACCTTTATTTGAAAAAAAAATAGATCCTGCAAAGGCAGGACCAGGCACACAGGGTGCCGGCATAAAAGGACAAGAACCGCTTTCTGCACCTCAGCAAAAAAGTGCTTCCGGAAAGCAGTCAGCACAGCCTGTTAATCCGTCGATTATACCATTGATTACGATAGACCAGTTCAAAACCGTTGAGCTGAAGGTCGGTACAATACTTGCTGCTCAAAGGGTGGAGGGATCGAATAAGCTTATAAAGCTTGATGTTGATATCGGTGAGAGAAGAACTATCGTTGCCGGTATCGGGAAATCGTATAAACCCGAAGAGCTTTTGGGCAAACGTATCGTTGTTGTTGCAAACCTGCAGCCCGCGGAGTTGTTCGGCATACAGTCGCAGGGCATGCTGCTTGCTGCCGGCGATGCCGAGCATCTTGGCCTGCTCACGCTTGACAGGGACGCAGCAAACGGGACAAGGATCAAATAACCCCCTTAACCCGAAAAATGCGTTTGAAAATGAGGAAGTTTATGTAATGAGCGAAAAGGCCGCGTCAAACAAAGGTATTCTTCGAAAGCCCGATGAGGAAACCATACCGGGTAATAGCATATAAACCCCGTTAGAAATGTCAGAATAATACAGATTTCAATCTATAGTTGTACAAATTATCTTCTGCAGAGTTTCTAACGGGGTAAACTTACAGAGGACTAAAAGCTCGTTTCTATAAGGAAACGTATAGATATCAGGTGGATCGCGGGATTGAGCGAATAAGTAAACTTCCTTATTGCATTTTTCAGGTTATTCATTTACCGGTGTAAAAAAAGAGGGCGGGAAAACCCGCCCTCTTTGAAGTTCAAGATTGAAGATTGAAAATTGAAAATTAAAATCCCCGCTTACCGTGTCCATCCAACCGAGTCCCACGTCACGGGCATTGCCGTAAACGGTGTCATGATCGGGGTTGCCTGGAACATATCGTACATAGGCAAGGCTGTGGCATCAAACTCTGTCATCGGTGACAGGTTTTTGCCTGTAGACTGGCTCAGAATAATTTCTATGGTCCTGAGCGCACTCGCAAATCCATAGTGGGCAGTAGAAATATAACCGTGCTTCGCGTACGGACTGACAACAATGATAAACGAGCGCTCCTGGTCTATATGATCAAACCCGGGCTGCGGGTCATCCTCATCGATAAATATCGCGGTAGTGCCCCAGTATTTACTGTTTGAAATTGCCTGCACAATCTCTGCTGTTGCGGCATCGTTTTCCGTGTAGGCAGCTATAGGGGTATCCGTCGGTTCATATCCGTCGTCCGGCAATGTCATGAATACGAAATTCGGAAAGTTGTCGTTTTGAACCATGGTGTTGAATGCCGAGACAAAATAATCCGCACGTACGACATCACTGATAAGATTTCCATAGTTTTGATCGAATTCTGGCAGTGAATTGAGTGGATTGTTATTGTCAAACGCCCCGTTATAAATGCTCGGCATACCCTGGCCGAAATCGGAGAATGTTATGCCCGCATTCTTCAGTGCATCAAAGATCGTGCCACTCGGGACCGATGCTATGGGTTCGCCGGAATCTCCTGCCCTGTTCTTACCCCCGTACCCTGTATTGATTGACCAAATCCTCTGGAGATAATCGCTGATCATGCCCTGAAACGACGAGGGATGTCCGCATATCGAAGGTACGATGTCGAGATAAAAGTTCGTATCGAGGGCGAACTGGCTCGCCAGTGCATGGGTGTTGGGCGTTGTAAACCCGATGCCGGCACCGTAGGCGTTCGGGTTGCTGCAGCCATACGGTACAGGTAATAAGCTGAAAGCATAAATGCTGCCGGCAGACAAGAACGGGCATGGGACGGGTGCGACATTTGTCTGAGTACCCAGATCACCGAATTCCATATCGGTAGTCTTGTTTTCTCTCAGGATATAAACGACATGTTTTATATTCGACCATGCACTCAGGATGTTTGCCGGAACAGGCGGGTGCGGGTTCACGGTGGGTACATAATCGTTTTTCAGCACCTGGGTCGTATAAGCTGTAAGCTGTGCGGTAGATGGCTGGGGTATGTCCGATACGGAGCCGTAACAAAACCATGCATAACTTGCAAAGTCATAGACATGACTATAACCTGCGGGTATATAGGGCCCGTGACCAACACCGTACATGTTCGCAACAAAGATATGGTTATGTATCGTGTCAAATGCAACACCGGATGGGTACACGGCAGTAGGGATCCGTCCCATAACCTGATCCGTGGCAGTATCAATAACAGCGATGGCATTGTCAGAACCCATGGATACATACAGGTACTTGCCGTCTCCCGAGAGTGCAAGGTTGTTCGGCATGCCTCCCATAGAAGGCTCGGTGCTGAACATTGCAAGGGATATGGTGCCGGTTACCGAGTTGGTTGATGTATCAATGACACTGACCGTATCGCTCAGTGTATTTGCAACATACATCTTGCTTCCGTTCAAAGAAGATATGATTGCCGCAGAGCCTACCTGGTTTAACGGTATTATCGTTGTAACCGTCGGTGCGGACCCGAGGGAAATGACGGAAACAGTCCCCGCACCGTTATTGGATTGCCTGTTGACGACATAAGCATCCTGGCCGTTCGGGGTTATGGCTACCGCCCATGGGTAAAATCCTCCCGTTGTTAAGGTAAAGGTCTGGGTATTCGTTGAAAGGTCTATAATAGAAACTGTTTCACCGGGCCACTGATTGCCGATGGCGTCATAAGCGACATTGTTTGCGGTAATTAAGGTGTTGCCGTATACTGCAATGCCTGCTGGTGTCGGCCACACCTGCGTCGGTGAACCAAAGGTGGATGTCATGTAAGACTGGAGAGGTATTGCCTGTTTGAAGCTAAGGCTGCTGCCTGCGCCTATCCCCACATCAAGCACGTAGCCCCTCTGTGCTTCTATACCCGGTACGTACACGTCTGTGCTTGAACTATTGACCGCCATACCGTCAAAACTCTCGTATCCGAGCGGCGGTGTCGTCAGAGAAATGTACGAGGCAATCTGGTCTGTCGAGGTGTCTATTGCCGTTATCATGTGGCTCTTACCTGCATACGTGACCCATCCTGTGCTCAATACCAGGGCTGTTTTCCCATCCGGCGTCACAGCAATCTCGCTCGGTTGGGGTATGGTTTTGCGACTAGTCGCGGTAAAAGAACTGTTCCCGATCTGGACGCCTGCCGGGCTCAGAGAATAGCCGTTTGCTCCCCAGTATGGTGAAGCCGGTGTCGCACTGCTGGTGCTTGTCCTGCCGCAACCGGCCATGCCGGTGATACCAATAAAAAACATCAATGAAAGAAATAAAAATAAATGTTTTTTATACATTTTCCCTCCTCCTGTTTTTTTATTCTATGTAAAACATATTTTTGCAATTTACAACATTTTGATTGCTCGTTATAGTCCTTTCAGGAAGGACGCAGCTTTCGTTCCCGTGCAGAACTGCCGGTGTTACGATTCAGCCTCTTTTTGCTCTGCCTTCTTTTGCATCGCTGCCTTTTTGTTCAGTTTGGCCCTCTTCTGTTTTCTTCTCTGCTTTCTGCGGAGTTCACGATCCTTTTCTCTCATAGACACATCCTTTCGTTATACGGCTTTTTGGATCTTGCCGGATTTTATACATCTCGAACACACATAAACACTTTTGACACTGCCGTCCAATACAATCTTTATCCTCTGAAGGTTTGGTTCCCACCTTCTTCTGGTTTTGTTGTTGGCATGACTGACATTGTTCCCGTACAGGGATCCTTTACCGCATATTTTGCAAACCTTTGCCATTTTTTTCCTCCATTCAAATCTAAATTATTTCTCAATAAAACTATACTTCTTCTTTTACCAACGTTACAATCTGCCCGACGGCATCCCCCAGTTTATCTACAGACGGCCCCCCTGCCTGTGCGAAATCCTTCCTTCCCCCGCCGCTGCCGCCGACAATGACTGCCATCCGTTTCGCTATCTTCCCTGCGTCATAACGCTGCGTAAGATTAGCCGTAACAAAAACTATGATGTTTGCCTTGTTGTTGATGGTGATCCCTATAGCCCCTATGCCTGATTGCAGTTTCTGCTTTATGGTGTCGGATAATGCCCGCACATCGTCGAGTGTACCCTGATCAAGAACAGCACTGACGATTCTCATTCCATCGAGGTGTACTGCTTTTGAAAGTATGTCGTTTGAAAGTTCGGACAGGGGCTTTGCCGTGTGTGTTCCGGTTTTTTCGAGTTCCTTTATTTTTTGCCGCTGCTTGCTCAGGCCGGTCATAATATCCGACTCGGCTGTTCCCAATTCTGCGGAGATATCTTTGAGCAGGGACATCTTTTCCCGTACGAATTTATAGGCAACGTCGCCGGTCACTGCCTCTAT
>JAKAHI010000134.1 GCA_021815065.1 bacterium
CGACGCTATGACGGCGAGCTGCCGCGGCGTGCTGCCGTACTTCTTCATATGTGCCCGCGCAGCAAATGCGTAGACATCCATGAACGGTGAGTGATCTGCACCTGCTCCCTTGCCGGTGCCTTTGAGGCCCGTGAGCAATTTTTTCACGTTTCCGTAGCCCATGCTCTCGCCGAGAATGATGTACGTCGCAAACATGTCCCAGTAGTTCTGCAGTTTTCCTCGCAGGCCGGCCTTGTTCTTTTTCGTCCGCGGCCTCGTTACGCCGGCCGGTACGTTCTTCGGTACTTCGAGCATCTCCGGTGCTGTCTTCTTTATGTATTCGATCTGATCAAAGATACCGCCCACGTCGAGCCCGCTCATAAACCCGGCGAACATCAGGTACTTATTCATCGCGTAAACCTTTTCCACGCCGATCGCCAGGGACACGTCCGTCATCCCGGACGCGACGTCCTTCCATGCGCTGTGAAAGGCCGTTGACCCTCCGGCGCATGCGTTTTCGACATTGGTTATGGGTATACTCTCTATGCCCAGGGGCCGCAGGGCGACCTGGCCGCGGATACAGTGCTGGAAGTTCCTCATCCCCCAGCCAGAGTTGGAAAACCATGCGGACTGGATGTCCTTTTTTTCGATGCCCGCATCCTTGAATACTCCCTCGATAGTCCAGGCAGCAAGTTCCTTGATGCTGATATCAAGGTACCTGCCGAACTTGATGGTGTGCGAACCGATTACATAAACGTCTCTCATCCTGAAATCCTCCTAAAATTTGCGCGGCGGTTCGGCACTGCCGCGGTCGAGATAATAGAAATGTTTCGTGAATTTAATAAATTCTTTGATCTCTATTGAATTCTGCGGACATATTGCAACACAATCCCCGCATGATATACAGAACGGCAATTCTTCAACCATGCGCGCTTTTTTATTCACGACTTCAAGGGTATGGGCCGGGCATGGTTTGATACAGTAACCGCAGCCGTCACAGGTGTTCTGATCGATAACAACTACCCCGAAGGTAACGTCCCTGCCGAGCTTGTTGAAGCTCTCGATGTATATTCTTTTCTTTATCGTTAAGTGTTCAGTCATACTTTACCTCTCAGTAAACGACTTTAAAGGTTCCATTCTCGCCGAACCAGTCGATCGCCTGTGTTTCCCGGCTGACATTCCCGTCGGGGACCCCGCGCGGATAACCTATTGCAATAGACGTAACAAGCTTGTACGGATAGCGGATGCCAAGACGTTTCCTCCACTTCGCGTACATCTTCAGCGGCGTCATAAAACTGACCCAGCATGTCCCCAGACCGTAGCTGTGCGCGGTCAGTACCATGTTCTCTCCTGCAATACCCGTGTCGAGCGACGGGTCACCCGGCGAACGCTTGTCCGCAAGCAGAATGAGCACGGTCGGCGCACCGTGCCATAATCCAAGTTTTCCATCTGCGATAAGCCGCATGGCTCCGAACGGTACCGGATGGAACATATTCGGCAGAAAACGCATCAGGAATTTTGCAACCCATTCCTTATGCTTGGTCCATGAACCGAGGTACCATGCAAACCGCATTACCAGTTTCAACTTTTTTATCACATCATCTTCCATTTCTTTGATCATCTTCTGGTCCTGCACTACGATAAACTTCCACGGCTGGCCGTTGCCGGCGGATGGTGCAAACCTGCCTGCTTCTATAATCCTCCGGACGATGTATTCCGGAACTTGTTTGTTTTTCTCATAAAACCGGACGCTCCTGCGGCTGTAAATAACGTTTTCGACGGAATTAAACGCATCCCCGGGCCCCGGGAGGCGAGTACCCGTCTCAGGGGCACTACGTGCATCATTCACGTTTATCATAGGTATTCTCCTTGCAGCATAAAGATATTCTTTGCGATCTTTATTGACCTTTCGCCATCGCACTTACCAGTCCGAGTTTACGCAGGGGGAACAGCCCCAGCAGCGCCTGTACCTGCTTGGCGTCCCGGAAACGCTTCTCCTGACCATAGTCTTTCATGTAACCGTTACCACCCAGGATCTGTATGCCGTCCGTAGTCAGTTTACACGCGAGCTCGGACAGGTGCAGTGCAGCGGCACGGGCTGAGAGCCCCCACTGCGGATCCTGCTGATCCACTGCCATCGCAGCCCCGGAAACCACGATGTCCGCTATCCCGGCCTGCACGGCCATGTCACCGAGCAACATGCGCAATGCCGACCAGTTGATGATCTCCCGGCCGCCCTGAAAGCGCTCCTGACTATAGGAAAGGGCCTCCTGAAAAGCACCCTTCATGATACCGCACTGGATGGCGGCAACTGCCGCGTGCATACGGTCGGACGCATGATCGAAACAGCGGGCGCCGTCGCCTTCCTTACCTACCGGTATTCCTTCAACCCCTGCAAGTGTAAGATCAACGGCAGGACATGCATGCAGACCCAGACTGAATATGGGCTCGGTCTTCGTAATTCCCTTTCCCCCCTGGTCAACGAGAAAGAACGTATACCCGTCCTGTCGCCCATCCTGACCTTTGATGCGTGCCGGTACCAGGGCATGACCTGCCATACCGCCAAGAACAACGTATTCGATCGTGCCGCTGAGCCTGAAGGTACCACCGGCCCTGACGGCATCGAGACCAGTTTGTGTCTCACCGGGGTTGCTGAAAGCCGGGTAAGCGATCAAGGTGGAGCGAGTATCGGTTGCTTTTTCCATGATGCCTTTCAGGGTATCTTTACCTCCGGCCGCAAGCATAATCTCCTGGGCAAGTGCATTGGTAAAAATAATACCGCTCAGACTGGCGTCCACCGCACTGATACGGTCGAGGATGACGCACAGGGCACCGATGCCCTGCCCGGCACCGCTGCACTCCTCCGGTACGGTTATGCCCAGCAGCCCGGCTTCGTAAGCCCTGGCCACCACGGGATCGAAAAACGGCCCGAAGGGGTAGCTGTCGTTGGCCTTCCGGTTGGCCGCAAGCTCTCTGACTGCGAAATTATGTGCCAGGTCTTCAAAAGGTTTTAATTCGGATTTTATCGTCGTTAACATGTTTACCTCCGCCTATTCTTCAAATGCACGGGCCTGCGGGATGGAACTCCCGATCAGGTTATTGAAAAGGTTGATACGGTTCAACTGATTGGTGCCTTCGTAGATCTGCAGGAGCTTGGAGTCCCGCAGGAACTTTTCGGCACCGCGCTCGTGCCGCAGTCCGGCCTGTCCCATCAATTCAACGGCCATCTGGCTGTTCTTTACTCCCATGTCCGTTCCCACGATTTTTGCCAGGGACGCCCATCCGGAACAGCGCTGCTGCACTTCCAGGGACTGGCTGTCCACAAAAAGCCTGCGGAATATCCGCTGGGTGATCTCCAGGTCCAGGAGCGGGCTTATCAGGTAATCGAAAATGAATTTCGGTGCGTACTTCTGGTAATAATAGACCGGCTTTCGCTGGAGGATGTTGTAGATGCCCCCCGGCAGCCCGTTGGCATAGTTCGCCTCGGTATAGCTGAGCCTGCCGATGACGACGTTCTTGTACATCTCCGCCAGCATTGCCTGGGCCCACTCATGGTTGATGAGCAGCTTGCCGCCAACCTCGGTCTCGCCGGCGAACTTGAGGGCCGTCTCGTATGCCCCCCTGGCCACACCGGTGCCGAACGCCCCGACCGCAGGCCTGGTGACTGAGACCACAAAATGGATATACTGCTCTATAAGGTCCGCAATCGGTCGCGTCCCGAAGCCCTCCCGTATGCTGGAATCTCTCAGGACATATTCATCCGGTATAAAACAATCTTCAAAGATCAACTCGCTTGCCGGGCATGCCCGCTGGCCCATTTTATCCTCGTGCTTGCCGAAGGTAAATCCTTTCGTACCGGTCCTGACCGCAAACGTCACGGTATTTTCCGAGGCCTTCTTCAGGTCCCTATAGGCTATGAGACAGCACCATTCGGACACATGCCCCATGGAAATGAAGATCTTGCTTCCGTTCACGATATAACCGCCCTTGACCTTCTCGGCGTGGCAGTTCAGACGGGCACGGTCGATCAGCTCGTTCTCTTCCACATCCGTACCCGCGCCCGGCTCTGTTATGGCAAGGGAAATGATGGACGGTTTGCCGGACTTTTGGCCCCGGACCACCTCCCGGAATATCTTATTGGCAAGGGACACGTTCCATGATGCAAGGATCCCCGCCACTCCAAGATAGTGGACAAAGACCACGTTTGCTATGCCGACACAGGCCGAGGAAAGCTCTTCGACCACATACGCACTGGCAGGCATGTTGAACCCCTGGCCGCCGAACAACTTCGGAATAAACATGGTGTAAAAACCCCATTCATTGGCCTTTTTGACAAGGTCCCAGGGCAGGTACTCCGGGTCAGCATGCGTCTGCCGGTCGATCTCGAGTGCCTGCGGCCGGACTACTTCATCGTTGAATTTCCTTGCAAGGGCAACGGCCTTTTGGGTTTCTTTCAGCATGCCCCTGGGTATTTTCGGCATGGCCTGCAAACTGAACAGGCTTTCATCGAAGCGCGATCCGCGGTCCGGCAAAGATTTACTTCCTTCCGGTGAAATCATAACTCCTCCTTTATCCTCAATCGTCGATGAGGTTCCTCGGCGGAAACAGGACCATCTCATTGACCGGTATATACTGGAACACAAGCGGTTTTTTGCTTAAACCTATACTGTTCAGTTCCATGGCTATTTTGTGGTCATTGCCGATATCGAGCGCCGCCGCATTCCTGTCCATGGTCTGCTTGAATTCGATGGGATTTGTATAGATGTTCGCGCAAAGGGGCACGCCGTCCTTCACGGAATAGGTCTTGAACCTGAGTGTCTTACCCTGTGAAGTGCTTTGTTTTTTACCCCGGAGTGTAAGGACCTTTTTACCGTTCTCGGAAAGCGTACATTCGAGATACTCCTTTTCCCTCTTGAAGGCTATGTCCGCTATGAACTTTGGATAGCCGTAAAGCTCCACACCGGCATAACGGGCTATCTCCGTCGTAACAGGCAGGTGCCAGACATA
>JAKAHI010000135.1 GCA_021815065.1 bacterium
AATGCAGTTTATCATGGTGCCGGCGGTAGCACCTCTCTGTGCAGGCATTATTAAAAAATTCAAGGCCAGGCTTCAAGGCCGGGAGGGCGCGGGTATCTTTCAGCCGTATAAAGATATAAAAAAACTTCTTTATAAGGACGAAGTGATCAGCAGGGACGCCTCCTGGATCTTCCGATATGCGCCGTACATCATTTTTGCCGTTACCGTTGTAGCCGGTGCAAGCATCCCGCTCTTCGCGTCCTTCCTCAAAAACACCCTGACCGGCGATTTGCTGGTTATCATCTATACGCTTTCCATCGGCACGTTCTTTCTGGCACTTGCGGGTATGGACACGGGAAGTGCTTTCGGAGGATTCGGTGCGAGCCGTGAGATGACTGTTTCCGCACTCGCAGAAGGAGGACTCATATTCTCGCTCTTGACCGTCGCTCTTGTGAGCGGGACCACCAATCTGTTCGCCGTTTCCGGCACCGGTATGTTTACCCTCGGACGTTCTTTCCTTCCCAGAATATTGGCGTTCGGAGGGTTTTTTATCGTGTTGCTTGCCGAGACCGGACGTTTCCCTTTCGATAATCCCGCAACGCATCTTGAGCTGACCATGATCCATGAAGCCATGATTCTGGAATATTCGGGAAAAAGACTTGCCCTTATGGAATGGGCATCGGCAAACAAACTCTTTATCTTTGCAGCCATGGCGGCGAACCTCTTTTTCCCCTGGGGTATTGCGCAGAGTCCGGATGTGGTTGCGGTTATCCTCGGCATAACCACCTTTGGCATAAAAATATTCCTTTTTTGTCTCGTTATTGCCGCGCTGGAATCAAGCATGGCCAAGTTTAGATTCTTCCGGCTGCCGGATATTTTAATCCTCTCCTTTATCCTGAATGCCATTGCGATCGGGCTGGTCTATCCGTTATGAACATCTGGGTTTTGCGATTATTGCTTGAGATAGTTTTTTTGACCGTTGTCTTCCTGCACCTCGTAAAAAAGAATTACGGGGCCGTGCTCGCGTATACCATCCAGTCCCTCGCGATTGTTGCAGTGCTGTTCAATTCTTTTCTTGAGACGGGCGGAATGTCCCTGCTTTTGATTGCCCTGCTGGCATTGATCGTAAAAGTGATTTTAGCACCGCTCTTTTTTGTCCGGATGATCAAAAAAAACGGATTGAGATTTTCGGTAAGTACCTATTTGAATATCCCGCTCACCCTGATAGTGATTGCAGCGATTACCGCCATAGCCCACTCCCAAAAACTCGCACCGCTCGCGGAAATTGTTCCTGCCAACCACGCACTGCTTTCGCTTGCGCTTTCTGCCATGTTGCTTTCTCTTGTTTTAATCATCAACCGCAAAGGCGCGCTGTCGCAGATTATCGGTATCCTTTCATTCGAAAACAGCATTATTGCCTTTGCCGTATTTGCCGGTCTTGAACAGTCGCCGTCATTGCAGGCGGGCATTCTGTTCGACCTCTTCGTTTGGCTTGTTATCGCTACGGTGTTTATGGCCATGATCTATAAACACTTCGGCTCGCTCGATGTAACCTCCATGAAACATTTGAAAGATTAACCGTATGGAACTACTTATCATTCTAACATCCCTTTTTACGGCAGCGTTGATCGGTATATCGGTCAGGCACCGGCGTATTATCGAGACCGCTTCGGTTGTTGCTTCGGCAGTCTCGTTTGCGGCGTCGGTTGCTGTCGCCCTCAAGGTCGCTTCCTCCGGCAGCTATGCACCGTACTCATTTTTTTACGTCGATGCACTCGGTGCTATTGTTATGCTTATCATAGCCTGTGTCGGGTTTGCGGTAACCGTGTATTCGGTTGCATATCTCCGGCAGGAAACCGCAAAGAAGATCATCGGGTTCACCAGGGTCAAGCAATATTTTGTTCTTCTGGACCTGTTTATAGCGGCGATGTTTCTTGCGGTCACAGCCAGCAGCCCGATAGTAACATGGATTTCCGTAGAGGCCACGACGCTTTCCACCGCGTTTCTCATCAGCTTTTACAATAAACCGTCAGCCATGGAAGCTGCATGGAAGTATCTCATCATTAATTCTATCGGACTGCTCCTCGGGTTTTTCGGGACGCTCCTGTATTTCATTCCCCTGAACCCCTTGCGGGGAAGCGGGCTTATCAGCTGGCAGCAGCTTGCTGCCAATACCGCGCATTTTGATCCGTTGATCGCCAGGATTGCTTTCGTCTTCGTGTTGATAGGGTACGGAACGAAGGCCGGGCTTGTACCGATGCACACATGGCTGCCGGACGCCCACAGTAAGGCACCGGCACCGGTCAGCGCACTTCTGTCGGGAGTGCTTCTGAATGTTGCATTTGTCGTCATCCTCAGATTTAAAGGCATAACCGATGCAGTCGTCGGCAGGTCTTTTTCCCAGGGGTTTTTAATACTGTTCGGCGTAATTTCCATGCTTGTCGCAGCCTTGATCATTCTTACCCAGGCGAACTATAAACGGCTGCTTGCATATTCAAGCATTGAAAATATGGGTATCCTGTCCCTTGGATTCGGTTTTGGGGGCCTCGGTGCCTTTGCCGCGATTCTCCATATGATCTACCATGCCCTTGTAAAATCCACGCTGTTTCTGTCGGCGGGCACGGTTTTATTAAAGTACAGTTCGACAAAAATCGCCAGGGTGACGGGAGTGCTTGCTACGCTTACCGTGACGGGCATACTTTTTCTGACAGGGTTTTTCTTTATCACCGGCACCCCGCCGTTCGGCATATTCCTCACCAAAATATTTATTCTTTCCGCCGGTATAAAAACGCACCCGGCGGCCGTTCTCGTAGCGCTGTTTTCCATGGCCGTCCTGTTTATCGGGTTCTTCAAACACGTTACAGCCATGTTTTTTGGTAAAAAACCGGAGGGAATCAAGGCAGGCGAAGGGAGTGTCTGGCTCGTTGTTCCGCCACTTGCACTCATTGCCGTTGCTTTTTACCTGAGTTTCCATATTCCGGGATTTTTATTTACCTTAATCAACGGGGCGGTATCACACGAGTGATATGAAGATAGAAACTCTACAACAATACGTTCCGATAAACGTAAAGACCGGTATTTCCGGTAATGCCGTTTTTTTTGAAGTGCCGGTTTTGAACATCAAAGACGTCGCCCGGGCGCTGTACGGCAACGAAGAGCTTTCTCTCAAACTTATTACAGCGACCGATGAGAGAGAAACGCAGGGATGTTTTAAAGTGTGGTACATCTTTGGTGTTCCGAAGGAGAATGCGTTTATCATTCCTTTTATTCGATTGAAAAATACGGAAGAATTCCCTTCTCTGACTCCCGGCATCCATGAAGCCTGGAATTATGAAAGAAAAATACAGACGTTCTTCGGTCTCACGCCGTCCGGTCATCCCGATCCACGGACGATCATCCTTCATGAGAACTGGCCCGGGGACATTTTCCCTCTCAGGAAAGACGTTAACTGGCAAACAAGGCCGCCGGAGTCGCAGGGGACATATCAATTCCAGAAAGTCGAAGGCGAGGGGATATACGAACTGCCGGTCGGGCCGATCCATGCCGGCATTATCGAACCGGGGCATTTCCGGTTCAGCGTCGCAGGGGAAGAGATCCTCCTTCTGGAGCCGCGCCTCGGATACACCCATAAGGGCATCGAAAAATTATTCGAGCAGTTACCCATGGACAAGAAGGTGCGCCTGTCCGAGAAGATCTCGGGCGACAGTTCGTTCAGCCATTCTCTGGCTTTTTGCCAGGCGGTAGAACAACTGGGAGATAGTGCGGTGCCGCGCCGGGCACGATATCTCCGGGTGATCTATGCAGAACTGGAACGATTGGCAAACCATACAGGCGACCTCGGTGCGATTATGCTTGATGCGGGTTTTAATTTCGGCGGTGCACAGGGAGCGAGGCTCAGGGAAATCATCATGCAGATAAACGGGAGGATCACCGGAAGCAGGTTCCTGCGCGGCGTCAATGTTGCCGGAGGGGTTGCGAAAGACATTGCCGCCGGAGAAAAGGATAGATTGTCCGGAGAACTTTCGGCCATAGCCAAAGATTTTTCCGAAATTATCGAGGTGGCGGAAAACAGCACATCGCTGCTGAACCGTCTGAAAGGGACCGGCGTCCTCTCCTTAGAGGTCGCAAAAGATCACGGTGCCGTAGGGATCGCCGCAAAAGCGGCCGGCATAGAAAGGGACACGCGTATCGATTTTCCGTATGCGGCTTACGATGAACTGCGACCCGATGGAGTTGAAACAGAACAGGGCGGTGATGTCTACGCCCGCTTCCGAGTCCGCGTCAAAGAAGTGCGTGCATCTATTGAGATTATTCAACACGCACTGCATAAACTTCCGGAAGGGCCTGTCCTGGTGCCCGTGGATACCGCTGCTTTCAGGAAGGACGCTATTGCAGTAAATGCTGTCGAAGGATGGCGGGGAGAGATCGTGTATTTCATCACAACGGATGCGCGGGGAAATATCGCGAGGGTTGCCCCCCGTGATCCCTCGTTTATCAATTGGGCTGTCCTCGGGAATGCCGGGCTTGGTAACGTGGTGCCGGATTTCCCCCTGATCAACAAAAGCTTCAATCTGTCCTATTCGGGAAACGATCTGTAGGTCAATGGGAGTTTACGGGGTGCAGATGTACCATGCCACCTGTGTTGCGAACGAGCGCATTTCCACGGTACTGAATACGACCTTCATTTCCTCCTGCGCATGTTGAATGAAGGAGAAATAATTTCCGCCTTCAAGCCATTCCACAATATCCGACAGGGTCTTTCTCTTTTTATTGTAGTCCTGGAAGATGACCTGCGTCCGCGCAAGCCTCTTTGCCTCTTTGAAAAACAGATGCCGCTGTTCTTTCTGAATGCCATGTGCAACGTACGACGATATGACCAGATCAAAACTTTTGTCCTGAAACGGCAATCCCTGGAGCACGTTTGCGACCGTGAACGATGCGGCGTTGACGGGGTTGTTCTTTTTCGCAATGCCTATCATCGCGGATGAAGCGTCCACGCC
>JAKAHI010000136.1 GCA_021815065.1 bacterium
AGGCGAACGGATACCTCTTACCATAGCAAATTCCAACAAGGAAAAGGGTACGGTAACTATCATTGTTCAGGCCATCGGTAAAACCACCGTGAAATTGAATGCAATGGAAGAAGGAGAATCCATAGCCGATGTGGTCGGTCCCCTTGGAAAGCCTTCACACATAGAGCACTTCGGCAGGGTTGTTACCATTGGCGGCGGTGTGGGCACTGCGATCGCATGGCCAACGACACGGGCGTTCAAAGAAGCAGGCAACGAGGTCATCAGCATCATCGGAGCACGGACGAAGGAACTCCTGATTCTGGAGGACGAAATGAGGGCTGTATCGGACAGGGTTATTGTAACAACTGACGACGGCAGTTACGCAAACAAGGGGTTTGTTACGGACTCGCTCAAAGGACTGATAGATAATAATCTTATCCCAAACCTGGTACTCGCCATAGGTCCTGTACCTATGATGAGGGCCGTGTCAGAGCTTACGAAGAAGTATGCTATCCCCACGGTCGTAAGCCTCAACCCCATTATGCTCGACGGTACAGGTATGTGCGGTGTATGCAGGGTTTCAGTCGGCGGCAAAACGATGTTCGCCTGTGTTGACGGCCCGGAATTTGACGCACATGAGGTAGATTTTGCAGGTCTTATGCAGAGGCTCAAGGTCTACCAGAAGGAAGAAAAATTATCGCTGGAACTCTTAAAATCATATGAAAGGGTAAGTTAACATGGCAACTTTAGACAAAAAAGAAAGATTGAAGATACCAAGGCAGCAGATGCCTGCACAGGACCCTCTCGCGAGGATAACAAATTTTGAAGAGGTCAACTTCGGGTTTACGCCCAACATGGCAATACTTGAGGCTCAGAGGTGCCTGATTTGCCCTAAGCCGCCCTGTGTTGCAGGCTGTCCCGTCAATATAAATATACCTTCTTTTATATCGCTTATAGCAGAAGGAAAGTTTACCGAGGCAGCAAAAAAAATCAAAGAAACCAACAGCCTTCCGGCTATATGCGGCAGGGTCTGCCCGCAGGAGGAGCAGTGCGAAGGTGTGTGCGTTGTCGGTAAAAAGGGCGTCTCCGTTGCAATAGGCCATCTTGAGAGATTTGCTGCTGATTGGGAAAGGACGCACGGAGAAACGACTATACCCGAAAAAAAGACATCTACAGGAAAAAAGATAGCTATTGTCGGGTCCGGCCCGTCGGGATTAACCGTCGCATCGGAACTTGTTCAGATGGGGCATAGCGTTACCGTTTTTGAGGCGCTTCATGTACCAGGTGGTGTACTTGCATACGGTATACCGGAATTCAGGCTTCCAAAGGGTATTCTGGGCAGTGAGGTGGAATACCTTAAAAATCTGGGGGTTGAGATTGTTACGGACTTTGTTGTGGGAAAGACCTCTACGCTGGACGAACTCCTCGGTGAAGGCGGCTACGATGCCGCATTTGTTGGCAGTGGCGCAGGTTTACCGGTATTTACGAATATACCGGGGGAGAACCTGAACGGGGTATACTCGGCAAATGAATACCTTACGAGGACAAATCTGATGAAATCCTATCTATTCCCGGAGTATGACACACCTATAGCAAAGGCAAAAAATGTAGCCGTGTTTGGCGGCGGTAATACGGCAATGGACGCGGTAAGGACAGCAAAGCGTTTTGGCACGGAACATGCATACTTAATTTACAGGAGGTCATGGGATGAAATGCCGGCAAGACTTGAGGAAAGGCACCATGCAAAAGAGGAAGGTATTGAGTTTATGTTTTTAATGGCCCCTACAAGGTTCATCGGTGACGAGAACGGCTGGGTCAAGGGAGTTGAATGCATAAAAATGGAACTCGGTGAGCCCGATGCCTCGGGAAGGAGAAGACCTATACCGGTCAAAGGCTCTGAATTTACCTTGGATGTGGAACTTGCTGTAATCGCTGTGGGCAATGGTTCAAACCCCTTAATACCGCTTACAACACCCGATGTACAGACCAATAAATGGGGTAATATTATCGTGAAAGAGAAAACAACGGCTACGACAAAAACCGGGGTGTTCGCCGGCGGAGACATTGTCCGGGGCGGTGCTACGGTCATACTTGCAATGGGAGACGGAAAGCAGGCGGCAAAAGAAATAGATATGTATTTAAATTCCAAATAAAGGGGGTGAACGAAGATGAGATTAACAAGAGTTTTTACGGTATTGGCAACAATGGTAGCAATAACTGCAATGGCATACACGGCAAAGGCTGCACCAACCTATGTGGGTGTCAACCAGTGCAAGATGTGTCATATGAAGCAGTACAACGTGTGGAAAGATACGGCCCATGCAAAGGCATTTGATGCTCTAAAACCAGCGGATCAGGCAAAACCAGAATGTATCAAGTGTCATATTACCGGTGACAATAAGGAGCTCAAGGGCGTACAGTGTGAAGCATGTCATGGTGCGGGCAGCGAGTATAAGTCATTTGCCGTCATGAAGAACGTGAAGGAGGCAGAAGCCAAAGGACTGGTTCCAAAGCCTGTTAACGTATGCGTAAAGTGTCATAACAAGAATAGCCCGAACTTCAAAGGCTTTGACTTCAACACAGCATGGCCTAAGATTAAACACGGACTATAATAGTCGGTATAGTGTTTAACATGATCTGATTTAAGCGGGGATTCTGTTCCAGAATCCCCGCATTTTTTTCGTTATACCCCGAAATGCATTCCCGGGTCACTCGTCTGCGATGTCCCAGAGAGTACCACCGGCGGTGTCCATGATTGCTATGCCCCGGCCGAGCATTTCCGCTCGTATGCCGTCCGCTTCTTTGAACTTTTTCTCTTTCCGGAGGGATGCCCTGTTGGCTATTGCTTGCTCTATCTCGCCTGCTGTTATACCCAGGACTGCCAATCTTTTATCTTTTCTTGATGTCAGGAATACCTGCGGGTCGCTGTCGAATACACCAAGTATGTCTGCTGCTGATTTCATAAAACCGAGAAGCTTTTTTACTGCTGCCTGATCGGGAGATAGTGTAGAATCCCTTAAATAGGTATTGATAAGATGCAGTGTATCAAACAGACAGGACAACGCCCCTGCTGTGTTAAAATCATCATCCATTGCATCGTAAAAACCCTTTTCAAACCCGGATATTTTCTCTGTAAAGCTGTTCAGTTTGTCCGGTGACAGCACCGGCTTTCCCTTCACCGGCAGATACTGAATCAGTCTCAAACTGGAGTATCCTCTGTACAGTGCCTTTTCAGCCTCTTTGAGGGATTGGTCCGAAAAATCGATCGGACTTCTATAGTGATGCATCAGGACAAACAACCGCAGAGCCTGTGGCTCATATCTGTCTAAAATCTCTCTGATGGTAAAAAAATTCCCCGTTGATTTCGACATCTTTTCTTTGTTTATCTGCACAAAACCGTTGTGTATCCAGTACCGGACAAACGGTGCCTTGGTGAGACCCTCTGTCTGTGCTATTTCATTTTCATGGTGGGGAAAGATCAAGTCCATACCGCCGCCGTGGATGTCAAAACTCTGTCCCAGATAGCAGGTGCTCATTGCCGAACATTCTATATGCCAGCCCGGCCTGCCGTTGCCCCACGGGCTCTCCCATGAAGGCTCCCCGGGTTTACTCTTCTTCCAGAGTGCAAAATCCAGCGGATCTTTTTTCGCCTCGCCAGGCTCGACCCTTGCTCCTGCCTCAAGATCCTCTATATTTTTCCCGGACAGTTTTCCATAACCTTCAAAACTCCTCACTGCATAATACACATCGCCGCCGGATTCATAAGCATGACCATTGTCTATGAGCCCTTTTATAAAAAGTATAATATCGTTGATATGCATTGTTGCCCTCGGCTCGTGCGTGGGCTTTTTCAATCCCAGCCTGTCCATGTCCTTATAGTATTCTTCGATATATTTTTCCGACACCTGGCTCGTTGTCAGTCCCTCTTTGTTGGCACGGTTTATGATCTTATCGTCTATATCCGTAAAATTCTTAACGTAGTCGACCGTGTATCCCTTTGCCTGCAGGTATCTGTAGATTGTGTCGAATACAATCGCCGAACGGGCATGGCCGATGTGGCAAAGATCGTACACGGTCACACCACACACATACATACCCACATGATCGGGCCTAAGGGGTTTAAAGTCTTCCCTGGTTTGCATCAAGGTGTTGTAAATTTTGAGGGCCATGCTATTTTTCCAGCATAACGACAGCGTAGGCTGCAATGGCTTCGCCTCTGCCTACGGCATCAACCCCTTCATTGGTCTTTGCCTTAACGCTTATCGAAGACGGCTGCAAACCCGTGATGCCGGATAGAGAGTCAATGATATTCTTATAGTATTTTGAAAGCGTCGGTTTTTCCGCAATAACAACACAGTCTATATTCACCACATGAAAGCCCTCTTCACCTGCAGCTGACAGCGCCTTCCTGAGGATAATCGCGCTTGACATATCTTTGTATCTCTCGTCATCCGGGGGGAAATAAACACCGATATCCCCATGCGATAAGGCACCGAGTATTGCATCACTCATGGCGTGCAAAAGCACATCCGCATCGGAGTGTCCGAGCAGCCCTTTTTCGAATGGGATATCCACACCTCCCAGGATCAATCTGCGCCCCTCTATTAGCCGGTGAATATCATACCCTATGCCGATCCTGTTCATGGCATCCCCGCTATTAATTGTGCAAGTACCAGGTCTTCTTCCCTGGTAATTTTGATATTGAATATGCTTCCTGCAACAGTTCTCACCTTTACACCAAGTAATTCTACTAACCCGGATTCATCGGTTACGTCAACACGGCGGGCATCGTACATCCTGTATGCATCTGCAAGTATGGTGTACTTAAACACCTGCGGCGTCTGAGCAAGCCATAAGCCACTGCGATTTATGTTTTTTACTATGATACCGTTATTGTCGGTAAATTTTACGGTATCCGTAACAGGGAGTGCACTGATAGCAGCACCATACGATATACCGGACATGAGCACGTCTTTTATCAGCCCTTTCGTTA
>JAKAHI010000137.1 GCA_021815065.1 bacterium
TTGTTGCCCCGGCACCAACGGGATCAAGCAATACAGGAACGTGTTTCTTGTTTGCCATTTTTCCGGCAGCAAGCATGGATTCAATCCAGCTATCGCTCAGCGTGCCGATGTTTATATACAGCACACCAGCAATCGAAACCATGTCCTCGACCTCGGGCAGCGCATGTGCCATGACCGGCGAAGCTCCGAGCGAGAGTGTAATATTTGCGCTCACATTCATAACGACATAGTTCGTTATGTGGTGTACCAGCGGCCTGGCATTTCTGATCTTTAATAAGTCCTCGTAATAATTTATCTTCATCCGATATTCTCCTTTCTGTTTTCCATCCTGTCCTCAACCTCCGCGTTATCCCGCTTGCATAAGAGGGAATAAGGAAGTTACCTTTTTCTTTTTTGATACGCCTTCAGTGTTTCTTACTGTATGTCTTGTTCCTTTCAATGTTGGGTCATTCTATATAAAGCTCATAACTTCCCCCGCCCCTCTTATCTTAAGAGGGGCGGAATCTTTCAATTATGGCATCGCTACTCATTCGTCATGCAAAATATATGGGTAATGATTAGCCGGCTTTACTTCTTCTGCTGCAACGCCTGGTCCAGCACAGCGACGCTCAGGCTCGCGCACTTGACCCTTGCAGGGTACCTCTTCACATCGGAAAGGGCCTCGAGGTCCCCGAGTATGTCTGCGTTATAATCTCTTCCCGCGAGCATATTTTTATACTCGTTCATGATGGTCCTTGTTTCTTCGATGGTCTTTCCCTTTATCGCTTCTGTTATCAATGAGGCTGCGGACTGGCTGATCGAACAGCCATTGCCGGTAAACATGACATTGCTTACGACGTTACCATCAAAGATGAGTTCCATTGCTATTTCATCGCCGCAAAGGGGGTTGGAGCCGTCCGATTTGGCGTCCGGATGCTCAAGGTGCCCTTGGTTTTTCGGGTGCTGATAGTGTTCTATGATAATTTCTTTGAAGAGTTCTTCAAGCGACATGACCGAATATCTCCTTTGATTTCTTTAATGCGGCAACCAATGAATCTATCTCCTGCTTTGTGTTGTAGAAATAGAAACTTGCCCTTGCCATTGCGGATACGCCGCAGTCTATCATGAGCGGTTGTGCACAGTGATGACCGGCCCTTATCGCTATACCCTCGCTGTCGAGTATCGTACCGATGTCATGTGAGTGAACACCCTTGATGTTGAATGCAATGATGCCCCCCTTCTTTTCCGCACGCTGAGGACCGTAGATAAATATTCCCGGCACCGTTTTCATCTTTTCCAGTGCGTATGATGTCAGCTCCCTTTCATAGGATTCGATAGTATCCATCCCCATTTTTTCGAGATACCCTATCGCAGCCTTTAACCCGATCGCTCCTTCATAGTTCGGAGTACCCGCTTCAAACTTCCACGGCAGTTCATTGTACACGACGCTGTCGAGTGTGACCTTCAGGATCATTTCGCCGCCGCTTAAAAAGGGCTCCATGGATTCGAGGTATGATTCTTTTGCGTACAATGCGCCGATGCCGGTCGGCCCGAGCATCTTATGCCCCGATACGGCAAAGAAGTCGCAATCAATGTCCCGGACATCTATCTTCATGTGCGGTGCACTCTGCGCGCCGTCAACGACGACTGCGGCACCCTTCTTGTGCGCAAGCGCCGTGATTTCTTTTACCGGGTTTATCGTGCCGAAAACGTTCGACATATGGACAATACCGACGAGTTTGGTTTTATCCGACAGCATGGATTTGAAAGCGTCCATATCAAGCTCTCCATCCGTCCTCGAGGGCACGATCTTGATAACGGCGCCCTTTCTATGAGCAAGCCTGAACCACGGTACATAGTTGCTGTGATGTTCCATAATGCTGACGATGATCTCATCGCCGGCATGGATGTTCGCTTCTCCCCATGTATAGGCTATAAGATTCAGTGCCTCGGTTGCGTTGCGGGTAAAAACAATCTCTTTGGTACTGTTCGCGTTGATGAACCTGCGCACAGCGTCCCGTGAATCTTCATAAGCCTGTGTCGATTCCTCTGCAAGCAGGTATACCCCCCGGTGAACGTTTGCATTATAGTTCTTGTAAAGGTCGGCTATCGCATCTATGACGACCGAGGGCTTTTGCGTGGTTGCAGCGTTGTCAAGATACACAAGCTTCTTGTCCCTTATTATGCGGGACAGGACCGGAAAATCTTTTCTTATTCGTTCAATATCCATAACATGCTCCATTTTTAATAAGTTACTCTATATAAAGCATTTTGGTTTGTAAATCAACAAGCAGCACAACTTGTTATAACCTCCGGTTGTTCCGGTGTCTGGAATGAGGGTGTTCGAGTACTTATATTCTGTGCAAAGGAGAAATGTACATGACGACGAACAAAAACAGGGAAATAATCTTGATAAGAAGACCCGAGGGTATGCCGCGGGAAGAAGATTTCAGGCTTATCGAAACGGAGATGCCCGTGTGCAGGGACGGTATGGTGCTCGTCAAGACCCTGTACCTTTCCGTCGACCCGTATATGCGGGGCAGGATGAGCGGCGTAAAAACCTATATTTCCCCCTTCGAGCTCGAAAAGGCCATAACGGGAGGCATTGTTGGGGAGGTTGTGCAGACCAAGTCTCCGGATCTTAAAGCAGGTGACATCGTTACCGGCAACCTGGGCTGGCGCGATTACAACGGAGCGGACAGCAGGGAACTCAGAAAGTTCGATCCAGGGATTGCACCCGTATCAACGGCGCTCGGCATTCTCGGCATGCCTGGGCTTACGGCATACTTCGGTTTACTCGATATCGGTAAACCATCGTCCGGAGAAACAGTTGTCGTATCCGGTGCGGCAGGAGCGGTCGGAACTGTGGTGGGTCAGATTGCAAAGATAAAAGGCTGCCGGGTCGTGGGCATTGCAGGCTCGGATGAAAAGACCGGCTATCTCGTTCACGATCTCGGATTTGATGCGGCAATAAACTATAAAACGGCCCCGGACATAAAAAAAGCAATTAAAGATGCCTGTCCGAACGGGGTAGATATTTATTTCGATAATGTCGGAGGAGAGATTTCGGACGCTATTATGCCGTTGATCAACTATAAGGCACGCATTGTGCTATGCGGACAGATATCCCAGTATAATATGAGCAAGCCAGAAACCGGTCCCAGGGTGCAGGCATACCTGCTGGTAAAGAGTGCATTGATGAAAGGGTTCATCGTGATTGATTATGCAGACAGAAGCGATGAAGGAATCCGCCAGCTCGCACTATGGGTTTCGCAGAAGAAATTGAAATATGCAGAGCATATTGTCGAAGGACTTGAAAATGCACCCAGGGCGTTTATCGGACTATTCAAAGGTGAAAACCTTGGCAAACAAATCGTAAAAGTAAGTTAGGATTATTGAAACCGCTGCTTTTAGCGGTTGTTCGATTCCTCAATCGCAATTCCAGTTTTGTTGGCGTTACGGACCCTCTTTTTTTATCAATAAGAACTTGACATTTAATTATATGGTGGTATGAAGTGGTATAAAGGGGCATAAGAGTATAACAAAATTGTATGGAGTTTATTGGGAGATACAGACATAGGATTGACAAAAAAGGGCGTGTTAGCGTGCCATCGGCATTCAGAAAAATACTGACCGATGAGTACGATAACAGGGTCATACTGACAAACAACCAGAATTGGCTCGAGGTATACCCGTATCAGGTATTCAAACTGCGCAAGGAAAGGATCAAGGCATTGCCGCCGACACTGGATGTTGTGGAAGATTATAAGCTGTTCCACTACGGTGATGCATTTGAATACGAGATAGACGGCCTCGGAAGGCTTTTCATCCCCGCATACCTCCGGGAAGAAGCACATCTTGGAGAAGAGGTTATCATCGCAGGCGGAGACGAGATTTTTTCCATCTGGGATGTTGCCACCTTCGAACAGGAACACCAGAGGATAAAAAACAACTTCTCGAATATCAAAAAAGGCATTGCCCAGCTGGGAGTATAGATGCACATACCGGTAATGTTAAACAAGGTCATCGACTATATGAATCCGCATGATACCGGCAGGTATCTGGATGCGACAACCGGCGAGGGAGGGCATGCGCGTGCAATCCTTGAAGCGTCCGTCCCGGGAGGCTTTGTCGTTTGTTCGGACGCGGATGACACCATGCTGAGCAGGGCAAAGGACAATCTGGATGCATTCAAAGCAAGAATACGGTTCCTCCAGGCCAATTACAGGGATATCGAAGACATTGTACAAGAAACGGGCGGAGAAAAATTTGACGGTATTATCGTCGACCTCGGGTTTAATACTGCCCAGATACAGGACAGCGTCCGCGGTTTCAGCTTTTCAAGTGAGGGACCGCTCGACATGCGGTATGACAGGTCAAAGGGTATTACAGCTTACGAAGTCGTCAACAAGTTTGCCCAGGAAAGGCTTGCAAAAATTATAAAAGAATATGGCGAAGAAAGACAGTACAGAAAAATTGCAAAAGCGATTGTTGCTGCAAGGAAAAAATCACACCTGAAAAATACGGCAGAACTCGCATCGGTAATATCGGGGACCGTCCACGGCCGTTACGGCATACATCCGGCCACGAAAACATTTCAGGCAATAAGAATATTTGTAAACGATGAGTTGGAAAACCTGAAGGCCTTTCTGCAAAAGGCTGGAGACTTTCTGAATGTAGGCGGCGTGCTGATCGTCATATCGTTCCATTCTCTCGAAGACAGGATAGTCAAACAGACATTCAGGCAGTTTGCGCTTCTTGCAAAGCCGGTATTCAAAATACTTACCCGCAAACCGGCAGTGCCGGATGCGGAAGAATTACGGAACAACCCCAGGGCGCGGAGCGCTCGCCTGAGGGCCATAAAACGGATAGCTTAGGAGGCAATAGTATATGAAAGCTTATGCAGATAACAGGGCAATAGATTATCAGGCAGTACCGGCAATAAGTATAGCTCCATTCAAGATCCTCATAACG
>JAKAHI010000138.1 GCA_021815065.1 bacterium
GGGGTTTCAGAAAATTTATAAAAGGCCTGGTATCAGGAGACGCTGTAAAATAAGCCCGAACCCGGCTGTTCAGGTCAACGGCCTTGCCTATGTAGAGCACCGTGTCTTTCGTGTCCTTAAATATATATACGCCGGGCTGTTTCGGTACAGCGCCGAGTTTTTCATGAATATGTTCGTCAACCGATATCATGCTTCTTATTATAATTTAAAAAAACAAATTGGCAATGACGAAAGCTGCAGGGAAAGCATTGTGCGGTATCCATTTGCAAATCTTGTTAAAAATGCGTATATACCTTGTATCAAGGGAGATTCCGGATGGAAGGTATTACTGTTTTTTATCCGATGTACAATGAGGAATTATATATAAAGAGGGCTGTAGAAGCTGCAAAAGAGATATGCGAACTCATGCTGAGGGTCGGTGAAATACCGGATTACGAAATTCTGATCATTGACGATGCCTCGAAGGATGCAACAGGGAGGATTGCGGATGAACTTGCCGCGGAGGACAAAAGGATACGGGTAATACATCATCAAACGAACAGGGGGCTCGGCGGCTCTTTAAAAACAGGCTTTTATAACTCAAAGATGAACATGATCCTGTATTCTGACACGGATCTACCCTTTGATATGATGGAGATCAAGAAAGCCCACCGGCTTATGAGGTATTACGAGGCTGATATAGTATCTGCTTTCCGGTTTGACAGGACAGGAGAGGGGATCAGGAGGTTAATCTATTCGTACGTTTACAATACACTGATAAAACTCTTGTTCCATCTCAGGATAAAGGACGTCAACTTTTCTTTCAAACTCGTCAGAAAAGAGGTTTTGGAATACGTAAACCTGAAATCCGAAGGCAGTTTTATAGACGCGGAGCTGCTGATCAAAGCGCAAAAATTCGGGTTTAAAATTATACAATTCGGGACAAATTATTTTCCGCGCAGCAGGGGGGTTTCCACCTTATCGAGTTCTGGCGTCATTCTGAAGATCGTGCAAGAAATGATTGCTCTCCGCAGAGAGATAAAAGCCATTCAGCCTGTTGTTACGAGACGATGACCAAATCCCTTATCGTAAACGCTGATGATTTCGGATTGTGCAAAGAGATCACAACAGGCATAATCCAGGCATTCAGGCAAGGCATTGTCACGGCAACATCCGTTGTCGTGAACGGCGCATATTTCAAAGAGTCCATAAAATTATTGAAGGACAGCGGTATTGATGCAGGCATCCACCTGACGTTCACCGGCGGTGAACGGCCTGTCTCCGGCAGCATTCCGGGGCTTGTTGATGACAATGGATTCTTTTTGAAAAGCTACAGACAGGTCATTCCCAGGATTCTCCTGGGACGTTTTGACCGTGCTGCGCTCGAGAAAGAATTGTCAGTTCAGATCAGCATGCTCAAAGATAGCGGAATAGGGGTCAGCCACATCGACAGTCATCAGCATCTCCATCTTCTTCCGGTTATCAGAAACATGGTCATGCGGCTTGCACAGGGGTTTAAGATACCCTGGATACGGGTGCCGCGGTCACGTACGATCAACGCAAAGGGGCTTGGAATAAATATGCTTGCAAGCGGATTAATAAAAGGCTTAAAAGAACAAAAACTGTCTTTTACGGATGCGTTTTCGGGTTTTGAGCAGGGTGGTCACCTTGATGAAACATCCCTGTTGCGCGTGCTTGCACAATTGAGGGGCGGGATAACAGAGCTGATGGTACATCCGGGGTACGATGCGTCCGCTTCCTATGACTGGGGTTATGTATGGGAGGGTGAGTTGAGAACGCTTACATCGGACAGCATAAAAGATTTGATAAAAAGTATGGGCATAACATTGACTAACTTTAAGGAGATAAAATGAAAGATAAGAAGTATACCTATTTGACCTTTGCGGTAATTTTAGGGTTTCTGATATTCAGGATTTTCTATATAGCGACAACCCACTATACACTCTCTCAGGATGAGGCGTACTTCTGGGACTGGTCGCGGCATCCAGCATTGAGCTACTATGACATGGGTCCCATGATTGCATGGATCATCGCCTTTTTCACCCATATATTCCCCCTGTCCGCATTCTCTGTCCGGCTCGGGGCACCGGTATTTTCAGCCATGACTGCCGTTGTGATCTATATACTCACCGTTGAAGTCACGGAATCGCGCATGCTTGGATTTATAACTGTGCTGATGTTCCATATCCTTCCGATCGGAATGGCGGGCGGCATTATCATGACTTACTATTCTCCGCAGGTGTTCTTCATGTCGTTAACAGCACTGTTCTTATGGAAGCTTATAACAGACGGCAGGCCATGGTGGTGGTACCTTATCGGTTTGAGTGCAGGGCTTGGATTACTTTCACACCACATGTTTATCTTCTTTACGGCAGAGGTCGGTTTGTTTGTACTTCTTTCGGACAAGAACAGGAAATGGCTGAGGCGCAAAGAACCGTACCTTGCCCTCCTGATAGAGTTGATCGTCGCAAGTCCCATCCTGATCTGGAATGCAACGCATGATTTCGTTATGTTCCGGCACGCCATCGGCATGATGTCGGAAACCAAAAACATCTCTTTTACCCTGTTTGAATATATCGGCGGACAGGCAGGCATAGAAGCAGGGTTTTTCTTCCTTGCCGTTGTGTATGGCCTTATCGTCAGCGGGTACCGGGGGATAAAATTCAAAGACGACAAATACCTGTTTCTGTTCTGCACGTCTGCTCCTGTGATACTGTTCATAGCGCTTCTCAGCATAGGCGGGAGAACAGAACCGAACTGGCCTGTATCCGGTTACATAACGGGTTCCATTGCCGCTGTGTATGTGCTCTATGAAAAGTATAAAAACGGCAGGCACGGCATGCGCTTGCTGATTAAAGCCGGCCTTGGGTTTACCGTATTTCTCTGCGTACTTACATCGGTACTTGCATATTATCCTGCTGTCATGCACGCTGCGGGCATCTATATACCGCCTCGAAGGGACCCGACAAACAGGATGTATGGATGGGATGAGCTCGGCAAGCAGGTTTCCGGTGTACTTTCTCAACTGCCGCAGGACAGCTTTGTGGCAACCCACGAATACGGACTCAATGCAGAGCTTGCGTTCTATGTACAAGGACATCCTCAGGTATATGAAATCCCGGTACTGCGGCGTTTCAGCCAGTACGATTTCTGGAACAACTTCAAGGCGGTTAAAGACAAGGACGCCGTTTATGTGGGATATGCACCCATGGAAAAACAGGTGTATGCACTGTTTCAGCATGTCGGACCGGCAGAGGAACTGACCATCAGGACCAAACATACCCATGAAGATCGTTTTACGTTTTATATCTATAAGTGCTACGGGTACAAGGGAACGGCAAAAGAGCTGGCAACGTTTTAAACCGGACAGATAAGAGAAACGTTTGTTTATCCATAGAAGGCGGTACCAGAATGATCTCACCGAACCTCGTCCGTGCGGCAAGGTAACCATGGCCAAGTGCAAACATGAGTGACAATGCATAAGACGCAAGCATGCGTATGAGGGAATACAGCGAATACGCGGTGAGGGAAACCGGGAAAAGAGAGATTGAGGAAAGGGGTTTAAGACGATGTCTTTCATTGCTCATAACAGACTTTTTTGGTACATAACCCGTGTGAAAATAATTATTGCTTTCTTCATAGCACTGATACTTGCAAGCTGTGCAACGGTACCTTTCAATAAATACGGAGAAACGATCACCGGTACAGCCTCATGGTACGGGGGCATATTTATAGGCAGGAAAACGGCCAACGGCGAGATCTTTACATCCCAGAGTCTGACGGCCGCAAACAAAACCCTGCCGTTTAACACCCGTGTCCTGGTGACGAATCTCAATAACAGCAAGAGTGTCATCGTGAGGATCAACGACCGGGGGCCCTACGTCGGTGACCGGATAATCGATCTCTCCTATGCTGCAGCCAAGGCAATCGATATGATAGGTACGGGAACAGCTCCCGTGCGACTTGAAATAGTTAAGCCCGGTGAAGGTATGGGCGTGCGGGAAAGCACCTTCAGTGCTGGTATGTACTACCTGCAGCTCGGTTTCTTCTCCGTGAAAGATAATGCCGACCATCTCAGGCAACAACTGTCGGGAATGTTTAAAAATACCCTGGTAGATACTGATGTCATTGGCGGCAAAACATACTACAGGGTTTTTGTGGGGCCCTTCGGGGATGAGATCGCCACATATATAGAAGCTGACAAGCTGAAGAATATGGGGTATGTGGTAATAGTGAATAAAAAATAAGAGAAGAGAGAGGAACCAAAATGAGATATCGGAGCAAAATCCTATGGTTAACCTGCCTGTTCTTTCTGACAGGGTGCAGCTATAGTTGTGCGGAACAGCCGCATACTGACCAGGCACAGCAGCCTGCCGGGTCCGCGCACCTGAGAAAATTGTCTCCGTACCTTTCTATGGCTTATAAAAAAGATGATCCCGACAGGATGGTCAGCGTGCTGGTGAAAACAACGTCTCCGCTTACCCCGGAACAGCGCAAGGAATTGAGCAGGCAGAACATAACAATAGGCACTGTTTCGGGCAATATATGTACGGCGGTTATGCGGTTAAAAGAAGTGCCGTTGCTCGCCGAAAAACCCTATGTCCAATCTCTGGAGCTTTCGAAGAAATTAAATTTGCTCGACAAAACTAAATAGAGTCAGGCTGCTGCAAGAGGCAGGGTAACCACAAAACTTGAACCAATACCGAATTCGCTTGTTGCCTGCAACTGGCCGGAATGTGCCTGAATAAGCCTTTTTGCCGTAAGTACCTCGATATAGAGTTTTTCTTCATCCTTCATGTGGGAAAACGTATGTTTGTCCGTTACATTTTCGAAGATCGATTCTGCCGTTCCCATGCCGGTGTTCGCGATTACCAGCATAATATAAGGTTTGTTATCTAATACTTCGTTCCTGACCTCTATGAAGAGAACGTCCTTTT
>JAKAHI010000139.1 GCA_021815065.1 bacterium
AACCTGCTCAGTCTTATAATCTCCTCTTTCCCTGCAGATTCGAGAAGTCCTTTTATTGTTTCGGCATCTTTACCGATATTGTTTATTGCCACGAGCATGATCCTGGCGATAGAGCTGTTGTCTTTTCTGCAGAGTTCCAGCGATTTCTCGAAGTCCCGGTTCCTTAAGAGGCCCTCCAGCGCTATGATAAAATTGTCGGGTATGACCTTTGACGCCCTCAGCGACCAGAGCTTCTCTATGAATATGCCCATAGAGAATATAGAAAATACCAGTATCAGATAAACAAAAATGCCACCCTTTGAAAGTAGTTCCACCGCAGCCTCCTTTAAAAATCCGTTTCGCCCTTACCGAGTATTCCGGTAACGATAAACTTTATTCCGGCCTTGTATCCGGACTGTTGTTTCTTGAACCTTACAAGATAAACCGTATCCCATGAGCTAATCCACGGGAAAAATCCCTTTATGAAATCTCTCTGTGCATTGATCTCATCGACCGATACGGGAGGTTCGATAGCTCCGCCCGCATCGAGGTACATTTTCCATAATGAATCCGTGCTGTCCAGTGATGATTCTATACCAGGTGCCGTGTAGACGATAAGATAAAATGCCTCCCATTGTTTGTCCTGTTCCATCTGCTGCTGAAGCATTTTGTCCTTTTCCTTCGTTGAGAGCAGATAGAGCCTCGCGTATTCATCGACGTAAGCCTTCCGTACCTGATCATTGATATGGATTACGTCCATGGACAGGACAACCGAGAAATCTCTTTCTATAGAAATGCGTTTTGCGTTGTCGTCTATGGTATTCTTGAAATTGTTCGACGCGGCATTGCGCGTCACGACACTGCATCCCGTCAGCAAGATGATAAAGACTATGAATGATGATCGCAGCCTATTCACCAAGGTCCGCCTTTGTGAACAGCGAAAACAATCTATATCCTTTTGATTCGATAAGCTCCCTGCCGCCCTCGAGTCTGTCGACGATCGCTATGATGCCGAGCACCTTGAGCCCTGCATCCTGCGCCTTTTCGACCGCCTTGATTGCCGACCCGCCCGTTGTTACGACATCCTCCACGATGACAACCCGGTCTCCGGGCTGAAACCCTTTCAGGCCTTCAATCCAGGCCCCGGTGCCATGCCCCTTGGCTTCTTTCCTCACGATAAAGCCTTTGAGCCGCAGTCCCCGCGTGTAGCCGGCGATCATGACAGCCGATATAATGGGGTCTGCTCCAAGGGTGATTCCCCCGACGCCGTTTGCCTCTCCGAATTCTTTTTTGATGATGTCCGTAAACAACTCACCGGTAAGGTATGCTCCCTCCGGATCCAGGGTCGTTTGTTTTCCGTCGATATAATAGCTGCTCTTTTTCCCGGATGTAAGCGTGACCTCTCTCTTTTCATAGGACAGTAGTTTTATGAGTTCAAGCAACCTCTGCTTTTTATCCGCCATGTAATCTCCCTTCATCGAATAGTATGAGCTGATGGTCCCGCTTTGCGAGTTCGAAAGGTTCGGGATAGTCTCCGGTAAAGCACGCGTAACAGTAGTTGTCCGCGTCCTGGCCGATGACCGACCTCAAGCCCTCTATGCTGAGATATTTCAGAGAGTCTGCACCGATGAACTGTTCTATCTCCTTTACCGTATGGCTCGAAGAGATAAGCTCGGAACGTGTCGGTGTGTCAATGCCGTAGTAGCATGAATAATCTATCGGAGGAGAACTTATACGCATGTGAACCTCTTTCGCACCTGCATCGCGCAGCATCTTTACCAGCGTTTTACTGGTTGTGCCCCGCACAATGGAATCGTCTATGACCACGATGCGTTTCCCGGATATAACGCCCGATATCGGATTGAGCTTGACCTTGACATTGAAATTCCGTATGGCCTGATACGGCTGTATGAAGGTCCTTCCTACGTAGTGATTACGTATGAGCGCCATTTGAAACGGGATGCCTGTTTGCTGTGAAAAACCTATGGAAGCAGGCACGCCGGAATCAGGGATCGGGAGCACCATGTCGGCTTCAACCGGAGATTCTATGCCGAGGATCCTTCCCAGGGCTGTCCGTGTGCTGTAAACGCTTTTGCCGAATATGATACTGTCGGGCCGTGCGAAGTATATGTGCTCGAACACACACTGCGACTGCCGTGTGACTCTGGTTGAAAACATGTAGCTGCGTACGCTGTTTTCGCCTATAACGAGCATTTCCCCCGGCAGCACGTCCCTGATATACCGTGCTCCTATGAGATCGAGTGCACAGGTCTCGGACGCAAAAACGAGTGCGCCATTGAGCTCTCCTATAACGAGGGGTCTGAACCCGTAGGGATCCCGCGCGGCTATGAGCTCTTTTTCCGTAAGCAGGACAATGGAATATGCACCTTTCAGTTCATTCAAGGCCGAGGCGAGCCTCTCATGGGTTGTCTGACCGTCTGATTTTGCTATCAGATGAACGATGACCTCGGTGTCCATGGTCGATTGGAATATCGAGCCCTCTGCTTCGAGCCTCGAACGAATAGTCTCGTAGTTCACGATGTTGCCGTTATGCGCAACGGCGAGGCTGCCGTCCTTGTATTCAACCGCAAACGGCTGTGCATTCCGCAGTTCGCTGGAACCGTAGGTGGAGTACCTGACATGTCCTATTGCATGCCTGCCGTGCAGAACGGAAAGTACATGTTCGTTGAACACATCGTTTACAAGGCCCATCTGTTTATAGGAGTATAACTTGCTGCCGTCCGATATTGCGATACCGGCACTTTCCTGTCCGCGGTGCTGAAGCGAGTAGAGGCCGAGATAGGTAAGCCTTGCAGCGTCCGGATTGTTCCATATGCCGAATATCCCGCAATCTTCTTTTAATTCATCCATAATTTAAAGTCCTCTATGATAGGCGTTTCCAAGGTCTTCGACGGATACGGAAACTCTGTTGTTTATGATCAACCGTCTCCCGCCGACCATGCCTATCATCTTGCATGGTATGTCGTTCTGTTGTGCCATTTTCTTTATTTTATCAACATGTTTATGCGCGGACGTTATTATGATTCTGTGCTGGGACTCGGAAAACAATTCCAGGTCCGGCCGATAACGCCACTGCATGTTGAGTTTTGCACCCTTGTTGCCGGCAATTGCACACCGCGCAACGGTAACTGCCAGTCCGCCTTCCGAGCAATCGGAAGCCGATTTGACGATGCGCATCTTGTTCATTGCATGGAGCAGATCAATAACCCTCTTTTCCATTTCAGGAGATACCCTCGGAGGTCTCCCGGATATTTTTCCCGTAACGAGTTTAAGATACTCACTGCCCCCGCACTCATCAAGAGTCTCCCCCAGCAGTATGATCGAATCGCCATTGTCCTTGAAATCCGGTGTTATCCTTTCCCGGAGAGTATCCATAATGCCGACCATCCCAATGACCGGCGTCGGATAGATCGATGTGCCCTCGGTCTCGTTGTAAAAACTCACATTGCCGCTCACGACGGGTATACCCATGGTAAGGCATGCAGAAGTGATGCCGTTGATGGATTCTATAAACTGCCACATCACGTCCGGGTTCTCGGGGTTGCCGAAGTTCAGACAGTCGGTAACTGCGAGCGGCCGTGCGCCGACGCAGGCGATATTCCGTGCTGCCTCGCATACGGCGATCCCGGAGCCTGCGTAGGGAGAAAGGTACGTATACCTCGAATTGCCGTCTGTTGTTATTGCTATACCTTTGCGTGTCCCCTTGATCCGTATCAGTGCCGCATCTGCACCGGGCTTAATAACGGTATCGGTGCCCACACTGTGGTCGTACTGTTCGTACGCCCAGCGTTTGCTGCCGATGGTCGGAGATGAAAGCAGTTGTATGAATATGCCGTCATAGTCTTTCGGTTCCGGTATCTCTTCCGATGCGTTCGTTGTTGCTGTGGTCGTTACGGAAACCGGCATGCGTGCATACCGTGTGTAAACGGGCGCCTCGTCCACGAGCACAGGGAGCGGTAACCGTGCCTGAACGCGATTGTTCGCCTTCACGATGATCTCCGGGGATTCGATAAGCCTGCCGATCTGGCTGACATCGAGGTTCCATTTCCTGAATACGGCCTCTACAGCTTTCTCGTGCCCTTTCTTTGCTATGAGCAGCATCCTTTCCTGCGATTCGGACAGCATAATCTCATACGGCAGCATGGCTTCTTCCCTCTGAGGGACCTTGTCAAGATCGATCTCGATGCCGAGTCCGCCCTTTGCAGCCATTTCCACAGACGATGAAGTGAGGCCTGCTGCACCCATGTCCTGAATTGCGACGATATGATTGGTTTTCATGAGTTCGAGGCATGCCTCCATCAGGAGTTTTTCCATAAAAGGGTCTCCTACCTGCACAGTCGGTTTTAAGACCGCGGTCTCGTCCGTGAAGCTTGCAGATGCCATGGTTGCCCCATGGATGCCGTCCCTGCCTGTTTTTGAGCCGACATAGAACACCGGATTTCCTGCACCGGATGCCTTTGCCAGGAAGATCCTGTCATCCGGTACAACGCCGACGGCCATAGCATTTACCAGGATATTGTCCTTGTATGCGGCGTCGAAATAGATCTCTCCGCCGACCGTCGGTATACCCATGCAGTTGCCGTAACCAGCTATGCCGGCAACGACACCGTCGATAAGATATTTCATTTTTTCATCATCCGGCTCCCCGAACCTTAAAGAGTCAAGAATGGCAACAGGCCGGGCTCCCATGGTAAAGATGTCTCTGAGGATGCCGCCGACGCCGGTTGCAGCTCCGTTGTAGGGCTCTATGAACGAAGGATGGTTATGACTTTCCATCTTGAAGACGACGGCGAGTCCGTCTCCTATGGAAACCACGCCTGCATTTTCTCCGGGGCCTATAAGGACGTCTTTGCCGGAGGAAGGCATGCGTTTCAGGTACGGCCTTGAACTCTTATAGCTGCAGTGTTCGCTCCACATTGC
>JAKAHI010000140.1 GCA_021815065.1 bacterium
AATCTTGATATGATATTTTCATAGGTGAATTTCTGGCTCACCTTGAGGAACTGGATCTTGCTGAGTTTCAAAATAAGCCGCTCAACGTCCTCGCGCTTCCGCACCGGTTCCAATTTGATATCTTTGGTGAAGTATCTGTCATAGTCAAATTTCAGATCCCGTATGCGTGCCTCGAGCAGACTAAGCTGGGCATCTATGCTCGTTTCCTCTGTAGTGTTTGAATGAAATGCCATTAAGATCTTCCTTAATACTTTTTTATCTTTTTGTAAATTGATTCATGCTTGCAGGACACCTTCCACACCGGAATCAAGAAAAAATCTTCTTGACTTGCATACTGTATCTGCTATGAACGCAAATATCTCACAATGTAAAGGAGGGTATATGACGAAAGCGGATTTGGTCAAAAAACTATCCGACGATGCGGAGGTTTCAAAGGCAAAAGCTGAGGTAATCCTGAACGCTTTTATTAAGCATTTAATGGTATTATTGAAAAAGGGAGACAAACTGACCTTGCCGGGATTCGGTACTTTTCTGGTTACCAAAAGGGCGGCAAGGGAAGGTATCAATCCTCAGACAAAGGCAAAGATAAAGATACCGGCAAAACGGGTGCCGAAATTCAAGGCCGGCAGTTTACTAAAAAAAACGGTAGCTAAGTAATTGAATTTTGTTGTGATGGGCACATGCCCCATCACATTCCTTTAATTTCCTCATATATGAGTGAGGGGAATTTTGTCGTTATTAAAAATCGAGGGATACACGTATGAAGAGCAATTAGCGAAATGGGCAATAAAAGCCCGGTATTTATCCTATCCCCTAACGGTATTCCTTGTATTGGCTTTCTTCAGGCATCAGACCCTTATTTATGAATATTTTTTACTCGCTTCAGCCATAGCGTTCTCCATCAATATCCTCGGCGATTTCTTTTTCAGAATTATTAAAATCAGACAGGTCATCGGCATAGTTATGGCGATCCTCGATGCGGCCATTACTTCGTTCGCCGTCTTTTTGACGGGGGGGTTCCGCAGTCCTTTCTTTATTGTCTTTTTATTGCAGATAATGGGCGTAGGTTTACTGGGCAATGCCTCGCTTACCGTCGTTTTCTTTTTTATTGATACAATATTTTATTCTCTGTCATCGTACCTCAATCTTTTATTACGACATGGCAGCTTTATTTTTATAAACAACGATATCACCCGTATTATAATCGATGTAAAACTGACCAGGGCCGATTTTATCCTCATCAATGTATCCATTTTTATCCTGATTGCGCTGATACTCGCCGTTGTTAACCGCAAGTTGAGTGCTGCCTCGAAAAAGATGTTTTCCGACAGGAAAAAACTGGACTTCTTATTGACGGTCATGGATAAGTTCAGGAAACTCGAACCCCTGCACAGCTTTTTAGATGATTCGACGACCTTGATAAGCGATATACTCGGGTACCGGTACAATGCCATTATATTATTAAACAGCGAGAAAACAGAACTGTATATGAATGCCCATAACCCGAAGATCGGCGCAAAAGAAAAAGTAATAGAACAGGCGAACAACTTATTCGGGTATGAACTGAAGAACATGCGTTTACCCATGTCAAACGATGATAACATCGTTGTTCGATCTATAAAAGAAATGACAACCCTCATTACTCATGATGCATGGGATATTCTTTCCGGTGTTGCTCCGGGAGTAACGAAAGAAATAGCAGCCAATATACAGCAGTTAACAGGAAACAAAACCTACATCGTCACACCCATTGTAGTTTTTGGAGATGCGATCGGTGTTCTGGAGGCGGAATCCGCGTCAAGTTATATGGATGTGGATAATATAGAGTTACTGGAAAGGTTCGCCTCACAGATAGGGGTCAGCATTGTAAACAACCGGCTCTATACGGAAACACTGAATCAGAAGAAAGAGATAGAGGAGCATTATCAGGAAATGAACTCCGTACTGAGCGAACTGCAGCTATCCTATACAAAGCTCGAAGATTTCACGATAGAACTCGAACGCTCGAAGAACAAACTGGAGGAAATGAAAGGCATTCTCTATCATTCGGACAAGCTCGCCCATATGGGCCAGGTTATAGCGAGTATCACCCACCAGTTCAGCAGTCCGATTTCGGCAATATCCGGCCAGGTAGAATTGCTGATGAAGGAATTACGTGACAAAGGTGTCGATGTCAATAAGGATAGGCTTGAAAAGATAAAACTCGGTGTCGATAAGCTCAATGAATCGGCAAGAAAGCTTATGTTATCCGTACGACAGACGAAACCGGAGTTCAGAAATGTTAACGTGAACGATATCGTTGCCTCGGTTTCAGCATTATGGGAGTACGAGTTAAGAATTATCGGTATCGGACTCGTCAGAAAACTGGACGCGAAATTGCCGAATATTCAGGGCATCCCGGACGCAATAGAGGAATTGCTGGTCAATCTGATTTCGAATGCACGGGACGCAATGGGTGACAAAAAGGGGAACATTATTATCTCGACCAGAATTTTCGATAAAGACCATGTGGAACTCGAGATAACGGATGAAGGCATTGGTATCCCGGATGAATATCTCGCAAAAATATTTACGCCGTTTTTTACGACCAAGCCTGTCGGTAAAGGAACAGGACTTGGTATGGTTATCGTGATGAATGCCGTTGAAGAGCATGACGGCAGGCTTATGATCAAAAGTGAGTTGAATAAAGGCACAACATTTACTATAATCTTACCTATACTACATAAACACAATTATGGAGATACAAAAATCTGACATAAGGGAAGTGCATATACTGGTTGTTGATGACGAGAGCTCGATTCGGGAACTCTTGCAGGAATATTTGTCACTCGAGGGATATAAGGTGGATATTGCGAAAGACGGTAACGATGCGTTCGAATATCTGAGGAAATTTTACTACGATATCGTTCTTACAGATCTTGAGATGCCCGGTATGAACGGTATTGAACTGCTGAAGAAGGCAAACACGCAAGGGCTGAATCATAAGTTTATTATACTCACCGGCTTTGGTACCGTAGAAACCGCTATCATGGCTTTGAAGCTCGGTGCAGTCGATTATATACTCAAACCGTTCAAGCTCGAGGAACTGGGGCTGATCATAAAAAAGGCCATTCAAAGACGCAGGCTTGAGGAAGAAAATATTCAGTTGAAAGAGGCATTATCGCTGTATCAGATCAGCGAGGCAATGGTTCTGAATAACAACGTAAGAACGGTAATAGAGCTGATACTCGAAAAGGCCATGAACGAACTCGATGCCGATATCGTGCTTATTTCCTTAAAGGAGACGATCTCTTCGCCGAGAATTACACGATTGCTGAGATCTTCCATCAATGTAACCGCAGATGATCTTGAAGCATTCTTTGACAAAGAAAAAATCTTCAAGCTCCTGGAAACGGAACGATATCTTTTGCTCAACGGGGACCAGATATCCAGCGTAAGAAAGAGTGAAGCTTCCGGTATAGACATCAAATCATACCTGTCTGTCGCAATAGGTCTTATGAACAGATTTTACGGTGCGTTCTGTGCATTCAGAATCAAAAAAGATATGCCTTTTACCGATGCTCACAGGAAGCTTTCGACTATTTTTGCAGAAAGAATAACATCATTGCTTGAGGTAAAGCGATCGGATGAGGGACTGCAGCTCGCCATGATCGAATCAATAGAATCGCTGGTAAAAGCACTCGAGGCTAAAGAGCCTTATACGAAAGGTCACTCTGAAAGGGTTTCCGTGTACGCTCATGTGCTTGCGGAAAAGATGCATCTCGATACAAAAGCTGTTTTAAATATAACCCAGGCAGGCAGGCTCCATGACATAGGTAAGATAGCCATACGGTATGACTCGCTCACAAAGAAAGAAGGTCTTACGAAAGAGGAGTATGAGCAGTTCAAATTGCACCCGGTCGTCGGTGCGAATATACTCAAGCCCATGTCCTTCCTCTCGGACATCATACCGCTTATCCTGTACCACCACGAGCGGTATGATGGTAAAGGTTATCCCGAGGGTGTTAAAGGAGAAAACATTCCGCTTGGTGCAAGGATACTCGCCATCTGCGATAGTTTCGACGTTATGACGTCGGAAAGACCTTATAGAACGGCCCTGGCAAAAGAGCAGGTCATTTCCGAGCTGACGGGAAATAGCGGTACGCAGTTTGACCCCGGGCTCGTCCAGTCTATGCTCCTCCTCCTGGAAGAGGGGCAGATACCCACAAAAGACGGATTGGAAATATAGGGTGGTGTCGAAAGATACTATGCTGCCGGATAACGTCTTTATAGGGGAGTATACGGATAAAGACAAAAGAACAGGGGTGAGTGTGCTTTATTTCGAAGGCGGCGCAGGAGCAGGAATTTATAAATACGGGAGTGCAACAAGTACGAGACAGATAGATTCTCTCGAGGCGTCACACACCGTATCAAGGATAGATGCTCTTACGCTTGCGGGCGGCAGCGCTTTTGGCCTGGATGCTTGCTGCGGTGTGATGCAATGGCTGAAAGAGCATGGCAAAGGGGCGGATGTGCGTGGCATAAAAATACCCATTGTTCCCGGTGCTGTTATTTTCGATCTCAGGTTTTCTGCAGGAATAACGCCTGATTGCACTATGGGCTATTTGGCCTGCAATGCTCTGTCAAAGGATGTGCACGAAGGCTCTTGTGGAGCAGGTACCGGTGCAACGGTAGGTAAAATCAACGGTATGGAAAGCGCCATGAAAGCGGGTGCAGGGAGTGCACACCTTATGCTTACCAGCGGTACGCTCGTGTGGGTTTATGTTATCGTGAACGCATTCGGCGATGTTGTAGACAGGGACAGAAGGATCATAGCGGGTGCACGAAAAGAAAAGACCTCTCATGAATTTTTGGATACTTCAAAATTTATACGGGGCGCTATCAAAGATTCGAACGTAAACCC
>JAKAHI010000141.1 GCA_021815065.1 bacterium
TATTGTATGAGTCATAAATACTCCATCATGCGCTTTTATAGCAGGTGTTCATAAGAAAGCTACTCTTTTGTTAGATAAACACGAGAGGAGAAATATTATTTACGCTTTGCAAGAGAGTATTTTTTTCTGGCAGTCATGAACACTTCTTTCCATGAAATATATGCAAAAACACTTGACTAATTCCTGCCATTCATTATCTTGATATCTTGATGGGCTGTTAGCTCAGTTGGTAGAGCAGCTGACTCTTAATCAGCGGGTCGCAGGTTCGATCCCTGCACAGCCCATTTTGTTATTTCCAGAACACCATTCACCCCGTTATACCAAATACAAACGCTGCACAAAGAAATTGATCCCGTTTGTGATGCAGGAGCGTTCTCAGGGTAAAGGAATTAAATCGCAATAGAAAAAGCGGTCGTCTCTTAAAACACACTCACCTTTTGTGAAAGGTATTTCCTTATTGAACAACGGGCCGCCGTAAGCGAAAGAATGAAATTCTCCGTTCTCACCGCACGGATCTATATGTGCAGGCAGGTCTGATAAAAACTGCCGGTCATAAAGTCTGCCCGAAAATCCTTTATCCAGAACTTTTGTATCGACACAGGCGATGATGGATTTGAATCCAAGCCCGATGAATGAGTTTGCAAGCTCTGTTGTGTCTCTTTTCCATATCGGGAAAAGCCCTTTCATCCCCACCTTTGCGAGGTTATCCTCTCTGTACTTTCTCAGGTCTTCCAAAAAGATGTCGCCGAATACAACCGTTTTGATACCCTGAGCCTTATAATCAGTCAATCTGTCCTTCATCGTTGCTTCATATTCCTCGTTCGATGAAGTTTTACTGATATATATTTTATCAACCGGTATACCGATTGCTACGGCCTGCTGTTCCAGCAGGCTAATCCTTACCCCATGCATGCTGATCCGTTCATATCCCTGTGTAACCGTAGTGATAAGCGAGACCACTTCATACTTTTGTGTCTTGAGCAGTTCATACAGCGCCATGGTGCTGTCCTTGCCTCCGCTCCATGTAAAAATAACCCGTTCTTTCATGATCATCCCCTTAGTATTAATTTTTGGATAGTTCCCCGGAAAATCCGTGCTTTTACCGGATGCCCCATACAGCATGTTTCATAAGCTATGACATATGCACATTTTTCTAAAGTTGCAAATCCCCGGAATGATTAATAAAAGTCCCCCGCCGCTAAAGACGGGGGAAAATAAAAATCAAATACCTGCAAACCTGTTATACCATTGCCATGAGCTTTGCCTTCACAACGTCTGCGGCTTTCCTGCCCGAGAGCAGCATAGCGCCGAAGGTAGGTCCCATGCGCGGCAGGCCGTAGGTTGTCGATACCGACATGCCGGTAACAATCAGCCCGGGAAACACCTCTGATGTATATTCGACGACACCGTCCTCGGACTCGTTCACCCACATTGGTCCCATGCCTTTTGTCTTGAAAAGTCCCCTTTCTTCGAGTTTTTTCACGGCCTTTGCGTCATGACCTGTTGCATCGATTACGACCTTTGCCTCTATGGCTACAGGGTCTACGCAGGTGATCTCACGCGGCATTGCGGAGACCGGTGCATAGTTGATCACAGCTCCGGTTACCCGGTTGTCCTTGACGATAAGGTCGTCGAGGAGCGTGAGGCTTAAAAACTTCACGCCTGCATCACACGCAGAAGCAATGAGCTTCGAGGTTGCGTGCGGTCCATCCGCAACATACAGGCCCGGCATAGCCTCTTCATACGGCACGCCAAGTTCGGCCAGAATCTTTTCCGATGGTTCCCTGACCGTGATCTTGTTCATCAGATAACCGCCGATCCAGAACCCTCCGCCGAGATAGTTGTTGCGTTCGATGATCAACGTTTTGAGCCCTGTCTTCGCGAGTTCGGCGCCTGCGGTAAGACCGCTCGGTCCCGCGCCTACAATAACCACGTCGGACTGCGCATACTCGTCAAGCTGTTTCAGATAAGCCCTTGTGATTGCCCTTGTTACATCTGCCTCCGTTACAGAGGCAAACAGTCCTGCCTTTTTTACCATACGTACCTCCGGAATTTATTTCCAGAAGAGCTGCAAAAAAAACAGAAAAGGCGAGAATATATCGGACACCAATCCCTGCGCTGGTATTACCCAGATCAGGTTCTAAGGGTTTATTCACAAAGAATTCTCAGCCTTTTACAGCTCCCCTTGGATAGGGGCAGTACAGTATAATTACTGCGGCATGTCAAGCGAATAGTGGGATTATAGAGGACAAAGGAAACGAATAGACATCAGATGGATCGCGGGATTGAGCGAACAAGTAAACCTCCTTATTGCATTTATCTGGTTAATGATGATAGTGCGTACAGACAGGAGAATGACGTATGGATGGAACGAGACGTTCAGATATAAGACAGGGATTGCGCGTGTCTATTGTATTAAAAAATGACCAGCGGACCGGAAAGCTGACAGAGGGCATTGTAAAAGATATTTTAACCAATTCGCAGGTACATCCTCACGGGATCAAAGTCCGTTTGGAAAGCGGACAAATCGGGCGCGTGAAAGAGATATTTGAAAAATAATCAGTGGCGGTATTCAGAGGTATCAATATTGATATTCTTCAATGAATTTTGCATTACCCTATTGATCGAAAGCTTCTTATCTCCTCCATTGCACAGAGGCATGTTCAATGGCATCGCGGTCCGCTTTGTCCAGGGAAAATGAAAGCACACCTGCATTGTGCTCTGCCTGTCTGCCGTTGCGAACACCGGGTATAGGAATGACCCCTTCCTGCTCTATGAGCCAGCGCAGGGCAACCTGCCCAGGGCTTTTTGAATACTTCTCACCTATCTTTCTGAGCAGGTTTACCAGTTGAAGAACCTTCTGGAATTTCTTTCCCCAGTAAAACCCGAGGTACTTGCGCATACCCTCTGGCTTGTTTTTTTTGTCATACTTACCGGTCAGTGCGCCCATGGAAAGCGGCATATAGGCTATCAAAGTAACGCCAAGCTCCCTGCAGGTCTCAAGCACGCCATCGGTCTCTGGCTTGCGGTGCAGGAGCGAATATTCCACCTGGTTGGAGGCAAGCGGTATGCCATACTGCGAAAGGATCTTATGTGCCATGCGCATCTGGCGTGCTGAAAAATTGCTCACTCCGACTGCCCTTACCTTTCCCTTTTCAACGGCATCGGCCATGAGTCTCATCATGCCCGGTATGGATAACCACGGGAACGGATAATGTACCTGATAAAGGTCCACCGTTGTCCTCTGGAGTCTCGCGAGACTCTCACGGAGGTCTTCAGGCAGGCTACGGGTGAAGGTGATGAAGAAATACTTGGGGAATTTTGTCGCTATAACGACGTTCTTGCCGCGGGTAAGCTTACCGATCATACGTTCTGACGCACCCAGCCCGTACATGGCAGCGGTATCTATAAAGTTTATACCCGCATTGAGGCTCACCTCGAGTGCTTCACTCTGATCTTTCTCGGAACCAGCAGGTCCATACGCAATACGCGGTGAAGATAACGTACGGCTCTCCGCCGGATCCCCCCACGTCAGTGTTCCTATCCCGATCCGTGAAACCATTATATTTGTCTTGCCAAGCGAGATCAGATTGTTGCGTTTATCTTCCATTGTTCTCCATGCTACAAGGAATCTCTAAAAATGTTATGACCTTTATAAATCTGCTCTGGTTATTGCCCCCGGCTCTCCATAAACTCTTCCCATTGGGAATATCGGAGGCGATACAGGGCAAAGAAGAAAAGAGCTATTACCATAAAGATATAAAAGTTCGTGGTCACACCAGATAAAAAAAACATCACAAAGCCGTAGATGACAATCGTATAGCACAGGGTGTATGTTACAACAAATAAAGACAGTAACTGCCGTACCGGCGGGGAAAAAGGTGACTTCGTATTGGACATCGCAGTCAAAATAGTTTTCTTGGAAAGCACCTTCCACCTGATAAACCTGATAATAAAATATTCAAGCAGAGCTACAACTATCAAAACATTCCTGAACATATTCGCGTCAGACCCGGACAGATTTATCACCTGACCTGCTTGCGGAGCGCTCCCTTTCATCAATTCTACAAAACCAGCGTAAAGAAACATGCTCGCAATCATGACTATGTAGATTATGACATTCTGCCTGAAAGCCTTCTTCAACTCGCCCTCAATCTTTGGATCAAGCATTTGGTACACTCCTTATATGTTACCCCCGCCGGGGAATACAGGTCCTTTGTACGGAAAATACTGGGAACCTTTTGCCGCACCGGTGATCTCCGATACAGTGCTGTTTCCATAATTGGCTATCCACACATTGCCGGATGGAATCGGTTCAGCGGGCTTGAGATCAAGACCGCAACCCTGACATTGCACCGCGTCGTCAGGATTATATGCTCCGCATCTGCTGCAATACATTTAATTCTTATCTTGCGTAGTTATTGAGGTGCGCTGTTCGCCATCAATACAGGTGTTTCCTTGGGATTTGCTCCGTATTGATTTTCACCCGGTGTACTATCTGTGCACAGTTTTATGAGCACGATAATCGGCCCGATAATAGGAATTATAGAGATCAAGAGATACCATCCGCTTTTATTAACGTCATGCAACCTTCTTACCGCTACGGCAAGCCCGGGAATAAAAAGTGCCAACGCGTAGAGAGTATAGATAGGCCCATACCATGTACCGTCGAAGGTTATTCCCAGTGTATGGTCGATAATACTGGCAGCAATGAGAAAGAGAAAATTAAAGAGAAAGAACATCCAATATTCCTTCCGCCTTGCCCTGCCGACGAATACCGCATACTTTTTTAATACTGTTAAATACCAGTTCATGATTTACCCTCCTTTATTGGGAATT
>JAKAHI010000142.1 GCA_021815065.1 bacterium
CATTTGCCTTGTCTTCGGAATCCAGTGCATAGGCGAGTTTTTCCATAACTACCTGTTTTCGATCCATATCTGAAGCACCCCGCGGTATGATTGATTCGGCCTCATAGACCTGTCCGTTGTTCATCTCGAGTCTTACCCGTGCACCGAATGAAAATGTAAAGCCGTCCATCTTTACATAATCGTCCTTTTTCATGATACCCCTTTTTATTGCATGCTTCTCCCGGACAGGTAATGTGCGCCAGGCTTTTAATAAACCCATAAGGTTGAACGGCATTGAAGGAAGGTCCCGTCTCATACTGCGAAACGCATTTATCAATTGGAACAAGCCGATACCATCGAGGACGAATTTACCTCCGAGGGAATCGTAAAACGAGGCTTGTGTCTTTAATGTGTACCGCCAGTCATGATAAAGTTTTATTCTTTGTGACAGGGATTTTATCGCATGTTCATCCTTTCCAAGCGACTCAGAAGACAGGTGTCCGGCACGCAGGGATTTGTTCAGGAATGCAATGGCTACACTTTTGGGAATGGAAAAGTTTATATTCACAGGGTGCAGGGAACCGTCATCATACACTTCAGAAAGTGCATTCATACCCATGGTGAGCATATTCGCAAAAACATCAATGTGCCTTATGTCCGCGGGCTCCAGAGATTTGCCTGTCTTTCGCTCAACCTCATCCATAATCCTGAACGCACCGTCCACCGAAGTGTCTATGTACGCACAGCCGGGATACGGCTTGAATGCGATTGTGTCCGTAACCCACCATGCTCCGAGTCCTGAAAGCATATGCGGAAGCGGCAGGTATGCAAAGCGGGATAAAAAACCTTTCTCAGCTTCAAGCAGGCCCGTGTTGCCTTTCATGCCTGCCTGTGCGAGTTTGGCGCACATCATGCCGGACACTATCGGTATGGATGCTGTCAGAAGTTTTGAATCACTCATCATAAAGCCCGGGGCAAGGGGATAATTGGGTTGATAAAGGGACAGGGCAATAGCCGAGGCTGTTTGTTCTTTTGACAGGCCAAGCAATTTCGATGCCGCTGCGGCCGCACCCGCTGTGTGGATGTATGACCACATCTGTCCATTGTGGTGTCCGAGCAGGACGGATGCACCGAGCCTGCCTTCCACCTCGTTGGCAACGACCTGTGCCATCAGCAGGGCTTCTATGGTCAAGTCCTTTTCTTCTGCCAGCGACAGGGGGACAAGAACGGAAGAATGTCCCGTGTGTCCCATGAACAGGTAATCATCAAAATCAAAGCTCATGGAATACAGGGCATTGATAAATGCAGCGTTCTCCGCATTCGTTTTTCTGCCCCCCATGATAACGGTAGCCGCGCCATCGGGCAGGTTGACGGATCCCATGGGTTCCAGCGCCCCACAGTACCTGCCTGACAGTACAGCGGCAATAATGTTCAGGACCTGCAGTCTTGCCTTTTCTATAATCCGGCCGGGAATATCATTGTATTCAAGTTCAAACGCCCACCGGGCAATAGTATCTATAATGCTGTTCACCGGCCTCCTGACTTTACAAGCCTTTTAAGGTTGTCTGCGATTCTATTTTCGCAGGCAGGGTTGTAGCTTTCAAGGCATTTTCTGTTTTGTCCGGGATCCTGATCGCAAGCTCCACGTTACGGTCTGAAGCTGTACCTTCCGCCCCGCTGGTGTTGTTGCCGAGCTGTATATCCTCGAGGGCAAGGGACCGCGACACCGACGGCAGGGAGCCCGCCGGAGAATTGTGGTCGACCATGGTTGCAAAGATGTAACCCGTGCCGTCCCCGTTATCCACGACCTCTATGATCCTCGACTGCTGCGGATAATCGACCAGGCTCGAGGATTCTATCTCCCAGTAGCCCGGCTGTGTTGCAGACAAGCCCGCATGCGGGACTATCCTGTTATCATGCCCGTGCCCGACAAGGTGCAGAATCACGTTCGGATAGTTTGCAAGAATATTGACAAATGCAGTGCCGGTTATTTCCGAGTGTGAATCAATCGCATCGGGATACTGATGGCTGGCAACGATCACCAGTTTATTATCATTATACGCCTGATCTAATTCCGGTATCAGAAAATTATTGACCTCGTTTGCCCGGATGCATCCGTTATCACCGCCATTCCTGCATTCCCAGTCAAGAACGATGACCCTTAAAGGTATGGATGGGTCCGGATCGAATGCGTAATCTCCATACCCGCCGGTTATGTTCGCTGTGCTGAAGCCGTGCCCTACCGGCAATGTTGTCGTCGTAAATAACTGCTGCATATACGCTATAGGACCCATGAGCGCCCTGTTCACGTCCGGCGTTATTTTTGTGCCAGCAGGGATTATGTTTCCATAGCCATCTTCAGACCCGAGGTATACTTCATCCCCCAGGGCTAATGATCGATACTGATCCGTAACCGCAAAGTTACCGCTTACAAGCCCGTCATGGTTGCCCACGGTTGTATACCACGGCACCTGCTTATCAAGCCCCCACGGCAGGAACGGATCGTGCGGATCATTCAGAGGACCCGGAACAATATCAACATGCTTTCCGCTGTCCGGAGTTATGACCGTGCCGTCAAGCACACCGATAAACCAGCGCGCCTCGTCTGTTGACGTATTATCCACGGTATCCCCGAGTGCGATGAGAAAGTTGTAGTGTCTCGTTTTACTGAAATCATTCAGTGTCCTTATCATTGCATCGAGCACCTGCGTAGTATAGCCGTCCTGGGGCCTGTATGCGCCCTGAAGCGAACCGATCATATCGAGATCGCAGAACCGCATGGGGGACTTTGCATCCATGATGTGTATGTCCGTTATGAGCGGAAAGTATATGACCGAGCGTGCGGTTGCCGGGACAGCCTGCGTAACACCGGTTATTCCGAGATCGTTTCTGTAGTGGAAATCCTCTCCGGCACTTACGGTAAACTTGCCGAAATTTTGCAGTACGGACGTCGGAATATTGTTCGGGTCGGCCGGATTCACAGCCGGTTCCACCGGTACCAGTGTCTGAACGAGCGTTGTCGTTGAGGTAACAAGCGTAAACTGCGGGCCCGGCAGATGCCCTATTGCGCTTGCACCGTTACTTGTCGTCTTTCTTCCGCAGCCTCCTGCGAAAGCCATTGCAACAGCAACAGCGATGGTAAATAAATAATAACTTTTTCGCTTCATGTTTTTCTCCTTTTTGTTTTTTTTGTGTTTGAAGAAATCCATTGTAAATAATCCCTGCTTCCATATGAGATGTCTATTGTTATAAATTCGGGGAGTTCATAAGGGTGCAGAGACCGCATTGATTTTTCGAGCAAAGGTATGAGACTTTTGCGGGTTTTTATTGCAAGAAGATATTCCTTTTCTGTAACCGTTTTACCCTTCCACCGGTAGACAGACGAAAGTCCGGGCAGTATATTGACACAGGCTGCCAGTCCTTCTTCGATAATTGTTTCAGCTATTCTGTGTGCGTCAGCCTTTTTTCCAACTGTTGTATAGGCGACAGTAAATCCCGTCAGGAAGTCACCCATGGGTGTCTCAGTCCACCGGCCCGGGCGTGCCTTTAATCAACGTCTTTTCCAACGGCGTAAACCGTTGAGCGCTATTTTTTGCTCTCAACCGCATCCTTAAGCTCTTCCATGGATTTCTTCATGGCGACATTGTTCAGAGTGTTTATGATGGGACCCGGGACCCAGAACCCCGGATCTACAGCAGCGCTAAACGTGGCAAGGGTTGTATCCTTGTCGATCTTTTCGAAGCTATAGCTTCCCTTTACGTCCCTTACATCGCCCTCGACGTATGTCCAGCTCAACGAATGGTTCTTATCATCATACTTGTAACTCAAAACGTACCGTATCTCCTTACCTATGACCGAGATTTTGAATTCGACTGTCTTGGGCCTGCCGTCCTTGTCCTTTTTAACGACCTTGGTACTCTGAACCGCAGACTGCCATTCGGGATAACTCTCAAAATTGCAAATCTTTTTATAACACTTGTCGGGGGTGCCTTGTATCTCTATCGTTCTGGTCAGTTCTTTAACGGACATACATGCCTCCTTAGAGATTTGAAATAAGTTTCTTTACCTGTTTTTTTATATATGCATATTTTGAATCCAAAGTATACTGGTTTATAAATTCATCATTGAGCAGCAGGACACCTTTTTTGTATACCGGCACACCTTTGTTGTTCCAAAGAATATAGGGATCGGTAAAATAGATGTTCTCTACAAAATCATCGAAAAACGGCATAAACTTTTTCACATGCTCAATGGTTGCGCTCCGTATCGCGGATATTTTCGATATACTGTTTTCCTGTATCAGGGTGCACAGGGTAAGTGCAGCCATTTCGTCCTTTGCCCGTTTGATATCACTTATGGGATTGGTGTCCATAAAAATCAGGTTGTCATTGGATAGAGGCTGTTTATAGTCGGAGATTATAATGGCACTGTTTATGCGGTTATAGACTTCCGGCAGGCATGAACGGTGAACGCCTGCAAATATATTGTCCACATAATATTTTTTCTTTATATTCCTGTAGGAATCCGAGGGGAGCAGGGAGAGCGTCCGTTCATAGATGGGCTCTGCAACGATAGTTCTCGAACGCACGGATTGCTCATGATCGAGGGCAATGGTGAAGTATTTCCTGTACTCTATATGATCGATCTCCTTGTCTTGCACGATATTGACGTTACGCCGCATCAGCTCATGCAGAATGGTGTTCTTCAGACTGTCCTTACCCCCTACAAGGTAAAACCGTTTCCTCAATAAGGCAGGTACGCTCCGCATATCGGAGAGCGCGGTATCGCCGTTCATCCACGGGAACAACTGTCTGAGGGCTGCCTGGAAAAC
>JAKAHI010000143.1 GCA_021815065.1 bacterium
TAAGCTGCAAGCTCGAACAGGGTGGATGCGCCTGCCCGTGATACCGCAATATCCGCCTGCCCGAATACCGGTGCCATATCGTCTATAAAATCAAACACATCCGCCTTGAATCCAAACCGGTCGTATGCGCTCCTGACAGAGCCGCGGTCCGCTGTTCCTGTCTGGTGAATGAACCTGACCCTGTCCCTTATATCCCTGAGGCCGTCAAGCCCCTGCACCATCATCTCGTTTATCTGGTGTGCGCCCTGGCTCCCGCCGAGTATGAGGATGGTTTTGATCGTTGCTGCATGCGACTTCCGCTCTTGCATTGCGTACCGGACCGGCAGGCCCGTCAACCGCGTCTTGCCGGCAGGCAGGTACTTTTGGGATGTTTCGAAGGATATAAATATCTCTTTCACGAACCTTGCAAGGACCTTGTTCGCAAGGCCGGGGACGGAGTTCTGTTCATGGATAGCGGCAGGGATTCGCATCAGGATTGCCGTCATGACGATCGGAAACGAGGCATACCCTCCCACACCGAGTACCGCGTCCGGCATGAATTCCCGTATTATTTTTTTTGATTCTACCATAGATTCGAGCAGGAGGAATGCGGACGACAGTTTTTCCCCGGCTGTTTTGTTCTTGAAGCCCTTAACGCTCAGGAGCCTCCGGTTACCCGGAGGAAGCGTCCATTTTCTGCTTTCTATGCCAGAATCCGATCCAACGTACATATAGACAATACCTTCTTTTCTTTTTATGATCTCATCCATAACTGCCTGTGCGGGGAAAAAGTGTCCACCGCTACCCCCACCTGCTATTATCAGCCTCATCGCTTCCATCGTTCACCCTTCTTGATAAATTCAATATGATGCCAACCGAGATAAGCTCTGCTGTCAATGAACTGCCGCCGTAGCTTATAAACGGCATGGTAAGCCCCTTTGTCGGCAGCAGCCCCAGCGTAACCGCTATGTTTATAATCACCTGGAGGGCAATAAATAAGGTCAATCCATAGACCGTAGCCTTCGTAAAGGTGCTCTCGGAACGTGCCGCTATGGAAAAAGCCCGGGTGATCAGAAAGATGAATACCCCGATCACCGCCGCTACACCTATAAACCCGAGCTCTTCCGCGATAACCGAAAAGATAAAGTCCGTATGTGCCTCGGGCAGATAAAACAACTTTTCAAAGCTGTTGCCGATCCCGACGCCCGTTATGCCGCCTGCACCGTAAGCAAGTGTGGACTGCACAATCTGGAACCCGCCCGTTTGCGCATGCTGCCAGGGATCAAGGAATGCCTTCACGCGGTTCAGCCTGTACGTGGAATGCATTACGAGTAACACGGCAACAGGTATGACTGGAATGATGACCAGAGCCAGAGACGCAACGCTCGCACCCGTCAGAAAGAGGATCGAGAACACCACGGTCGTGATAATGACCGCGCTTCCGAAATCGGGTTCCCTCAGGATCAGCACCAGGACGACGGCCGTGTAGATCAACGGCAGTAAAACAGGCGGTGCATTGTTGAGTCTCCGACCTTTTTCTTCGAGCACATGGGCTATAAGCACTATCAATACGGGCTTTGCGAATTCCGACGGCTGGAGCGTAAATGCTCCGAGTCGCAGCCACCGGTGTGAGCCGCTGACAACAACGCCGATATGCGGTACAAAGACAATGACCAGCAAAAAAATGATAAACCCGTACAAGATGTTCGAGTATTTTCTCAGCAAATCGATGTTTATGACAGCGGCAAAACTTCCCGCCAGCAGCCCCAGGACGAGATACACAAGCTGACGCTCCACAAAATAGTACTTTGTGCCGTACGCCTTGAGTGCATAGATCGAGCTTGCACTGAAAACCATGATCACGCCGAAAAGGCACAGCGCCAGGGTTGCAAGTATGATGCCGCGGTCATAGTCCTTCATGCGGAGCCTCCCCGTTCATTTTCGTAACCGCGGATGTAAACATGTCGCCCCTTTGTTTGTAATCGAGGAACATATCAAAGCTCGAACAAGCCGGGGACAGGAGTACACTGTCACCGCGCCGCGCATCGTGGACCGCTGCAGCAACCGCGGATTCCATCGAATCAACCGGCGTTATTCTTACAAGGTCATGAAATGCCTTTGTGATCCGTTCTTTCGCTTCACCCATGACGATGAGCAGCTTCACCTTTTCCCTGATGAGCCCCGACAAAGGACTGTAATCGCCTTCCTTGTCCCTTCCTCCCATGATAAGGATCACCGGGGCAGCCATGGTTTTCAGTGCAACAACCACTGCATCGACATTCGTGGCCTTTGAATCGTCATAGTATTTTATACCCCGGATATCCGCCACGAGCTGAATCCTGTGAGGGAGACCTTTGAAGCCGTTTATCGTTTCCTGGATAACGGTGTCCGGCACATCGAGCAGTTTTGACACGATAATGCATGCCATGGCATTCTGGACATTGTGCATGCCTGTCAAAACGGGGTTATTCAGGGTAAAGGCAGTTTTATAACCGGACCCGTCAATAAAGAGTATCTCCCCGTTTTTATAATAAGCACCCCTTCTCGTCCTCTTGCTCGTGGTAAAACAGTAGGGCCTTGACTTGATCGTCCTTTTCCCTTTTACCGTGTATTTGTCTTCCGCATTGATGACCGCATAATCGTCTATGGACTGGTTCATGAATATCCTGAGTTTCGCCTTTGCGTAATCGTTTATGTCCTTATACCGGTCGAGATGATCGTCCGTGATGTTGAGCAATCCCGCTATCCATGGCCTGAAGCTGACGATACCCTCGAGCTGGTAGCTTGACAGCTCGAGAAGGTACAATCCGTATTCGCTGTCATGCTCAACGAGCTGAATAAACGGTGTGCCGATATTTCCCCCGACTCCGGCCTTTTTGCCCGCATTGTTCAGTATCTGGCCGAGCAGGGTGACCGTGGTGGTTTTCCCGTTGGTCCCGGTAATGCCGATGATTTTTTTCTTCGTGAATCTGGACGCAAACTCGATCTCGCTTATTACCTCCGCACCTTGTTGCCGGGCCGATTGAATGCCTTTCGATGCCATAGGCACACCCGGGCTGACAATAACCAGTTCTTCGTTGTCCAGTGCATTTCCGTCCCAGCCGCCGATCATGGTTATCGCGGATTTCATGCCGTCGAGGCCGTTGATCTCCGAACCGGGTTTCCGGTCATAGCAGGTAACCCGGCCACCTCTCTTCAGGATAAAGCCGGTAACGGCACGACCCGTGCCGCCCATGCCGATAACCGCTGTTTTTTTACCCTGTAATTCCATCATCACCTCAACTTGAGCGTTGCCAGGCCGAGGAGTGCGAGCAAAATGGATATGATCCAGAACCTTACCGTTATTTTCGGCTCGACCCATCCCTTCAATTCAAAATGGTGGTGAATCGGTGCCATTGCAAATACGCGCCTGCCGATCAATTTGAAGGAACTCACCTGTGTTATCACCGAGAGGGCCTCAATCACGAAAACACCTCCGATAATCGCAAGCAGTATCTCCTGCTTGAGTATAATGGCCACAATACCGAGAACACCTCCCAGTCCGAGAGAACCCGTATCACCCATGAATATCTCTGCAGGGTAGGTGTTAAACCACAGGAATCCCATAGAAGCGCCGATAACGGCGCCTGCGAAGGTTGCTATTTCTCCTGTCCCGGGAATGGCGGCGAACATCAGATATTCGGAGAATTTTACGTTACCGAGCACATAGGCGAACACGGCATACACGCCGAAACAGGTCATAACAGGGACGATTGCAAGGCCGTCCTGCCCGTCGGTGAGATTAACCGCATTCGATGTCCCTATGACGATAAACAGGAAAAACACAAAGTACGCCCAGCCCAGATTAACGACGAATTTTTTGAAGAACGGGAATGTGAGCGTATAATTCAGGTCGTCAAACCGTAAGAGCAAATAGATAACCGCAATGGTCAGGACCGTCTCAAGCACCAGCTTATAACTTCCCTTCAGCCCCTTTGAACTCCTGTCTTTAAGCTTTTTATAGTCATCCGTAAAACCGATGGCTCCAAAACCCAGGAGGGCGAACAGGAGTATCCATACATACACATTGGCAATATCCATCCACAGTAAGGTCGAAACAAGAATGGACAGTATCATCAAGACCCCGCCCATGGTCGGCGTTCCTTTCTTGCTGATGTGGTTTTTGGGGCCGTCGGACCGCACAACCTGTCCCATGCCTATTCTCGTCATGAACTTTATAAAGGGGGCCCCGAAGATCATACTGATAACCAATGCGGTTATCATCGCACTCAAGGTCCTGAATGTTATGTACTTTAAAACATGGAATATAATGAATTGCTTTGCCAGCGGATATAAAAGATATTCAAGCATCTTTGCTCCTCATAATACTATCGTACCCGCTCAGTACCTGCTCCAGTTTCATGCTCCTGGACCCTTTTATATAAATCACGGTGCCGTCTTTCGATAACGATACCAGTTCCCGGACAGCGGACTGGATATCGCCGGCCTGGAGAGCATAAATCTGTTTTTTCCCGGATGAACGGATGCCTTCAAACGTGTTGTCCGAGAACCTGCCCATCAAGATAAATTTGTTTATACCCTGTCCGGCGAGATACAGGCCGAGATCGAAATGCTGCTGCGCCGTCTGCTCGCCGAGCTCGAGCATATCTCCTATAACGGCTACGATCCTTTCTGCCCCGTACCGCTCTATGGCTGACTGGAAGCCGCCTTGCATCGAATCCGGGTTGGCGTTGTACGTATCATCGACAACCGTTATGTTGTTTTTATAGGACATGCTGTTGCCTCTCCCTTTGAATACCGTAAACCGTTCGCATG
>JAKAHI010000144.1 GCA_021815065.1 bacterium
AAGGGACAGGAAACTCCCGCAGGTGATGAATGAATCGGAGGTCGAATCCCTCCTGAACAGCCCGTCGCTGATACAAGACAAGAAACGTCAGATACGGGACAAGGCCATGTTTGAGGTCATGTACGCAACAGGACTGCGCGTATCCGAGCTTGTGGGCATGACGCTGAATTCCATCGAAATGACCGTGGGATTTATAAAGGTGAAAGGCAAAGGCAGCAAAGAGAGGATCGTCCCCATAGGTGACGCTGCAAAAGAAGCGGTTGCTCACTACCTCGAAGAAGGCCGGCCGGCCTTCTTACGGCGTACAACCGATGCCCTTTTTTTAACACAGCAGGGTGAAGCCTTTTCGCGGCAGGGATTCTGGAAGCTCCTGAAAACATACCTCAAGAAGACAAACATAACAAAGCATGTTACACCGCATACCCTGCGGCATTCCTTTGCGACACATTTGCTTGAACACGGCGCCGATCTCAGGTCTGTTCAACTCATGCTCGGACATTCGGACATATCAACCACGCAGATCTACACGCATATCAATACAGAGATGCTCAAACGCATATACGACAAGTACCACCCCAGAAGCTGAACTACCGGCTATGCCTTTTCCGGGCTAATCGTGCTCTTTGAACGCCTTTTCCTGTTCCGGATCGTGTTTCCGGATCCACTCCATCAGCATTGCGGCGTGCTCTTTTTCCTCGTCCCTGTTGTGGGACAATATTCGCTTGAGCCCGGGATCTTTTGTTGCTGCTATTCTCTGCTGGTACCAGTCTATCGCATCAAATTCCTCCGTCAGTGAAACACGCGCCCTTTCAAGGTCCTTCGATACATCATCGAGCTTGTCCCAGTCGTTGTGTGTGGAAGACATGGATACCTCCTATTTCAATTCCTTCCTTGTATAATCAAGAATGGCCCTTGCCACAACGAGTCTCTGGATCTGTCCGGTGCCTTCAAACACGTCGTAGACCTTTGCGTCCCTCATCCATTTCTCCAGCAGGTGTTTCCTTGAATACCCTTCGGGCCCGTAGAGTTCTATTGCCTTCTGCGTGACCTCGTCGACGACCGTACCGGCCTTTGCCTTTGCCATAGAAGCCTCTTTAAGATTCGGAAGACTATGATCGAGCATCCATGCCGCCTTCCATGTGAGCAGCCGTGCCGCACTGATCTTTGCCTCCATGTCCTCGAGCACCGTCTCTATGTATCCTCTTTTGTGGAGAGGTCTGCCGTAATTTATTTCAAGGCCGTTCTTTACGACAAAATCCTCGTATACGAAGTCGTACGCGGAACGCGCTATGCCGATTGCCATGGCTGCAACCATAGGACGTGTTGCATCGAACGTCTGCATTGCACCTTTGAATCCTTTTTCTTCTTTCTTCTCGCCTCCAAGGAGGTTGTCCTTGTGAACGCGGCAATCTTCAAGCACGACCTCGGCTGTGTCCGAAGCACGTATCCCGAGTTTGTGCTCGAGCCTTGCCATCTTGAGACCCGGTGTTCCTTTCTCCACGACGAACGCCTTGATGCCCGACCTGCCGAGATCCTTGCCGAGCGTTGCCCAGACAACATACAGGTCGGCCATATCTCCGCCCGTAACGAATATCTTGGTCCCGTTGAGTATATAATAATCTCCGTCCTTGACTGCCGTTGTAGCAACTGCAGAGGCATCGGAACCAAAACCCGGCTCTGTCAGTGCCATAGCTCCGTAACTCGGTTTGGGTCCGTTCAGAACCTTCATAAACCGCTTCTTTTGCTCCGGGGTCCCTGCCGCCATGATCGCAGCACCACCGAGACCGGGCCCCGGAATTCTCAGGGTAAGTCCCGGACACCCCCATGCGATCTCTTCTATTGCAATGGCGCCGAGCAGGTTCATTTCCATCTTCGGCCGGTCGTGCTTTTCTTTATGCTCTGATTTTTCTTCCGAGTCTCCACTCGCATTGGCGGTGGAAAAACTGAACCCCAGTGACCGGAACATCTCATGGGTCTTTTGTATGAATTCCGTAGGTTCTACGTGTTCTTCTTCATCGTATTTGCGTGCTATCGGACGCATAACATCGCGTGCATAGTTATGGGTAAATTCCCTTGCCATCTTCATTATAGGTGTAAATTCAAAGTCTATCATGTAAGCCTCCTTATACAATCGCCATAAATTCTGATACTGCAAATGACCGTGCATCCCGGTACCACATCTCAACCGGATGTTCCCGTACGAAGCCATGGCCGCCGAGGATCTGGGTTGCGTTCCTCGTGATGAACATGGCGGTATCCGCGGCATACCGTTTTCCAAGGGATGCCTCCTTGTACGCGTCCATGCCTTTATCAAGCATCCATGCGGATTTCCATGCCATCAGACGGATTGCATCGATCTCCATTGCCATCTCCGCAAGGGTGAATGCTACCGACTGCCGTGAAGCGATCGGTTCTCCGAAAGCGATACGCTCTTTTGCATAGGCAAGAGCATACTCGTACGCCGCCCTGCACACGCCTGCCGTGAGGGCTATGGAGGCTGTCCTCGCCCGTGCGAGCAGGTTCGCAAAACCGCCGGAGAGCTTCAACACCTCATTGCGCGCCACCCTTGAACCGTCCAGCGACAGGGTAAACTGTTTTAAAGCCCTTAATCCCTGATTTTTCTCTCTTTCCTTAACGGTAAAACCGCCTGCAGGTACTATGAAACCATCGATACCCGCAAGCCCTTCACCGCTGCCCTTTTTTGCAAACACCAGGGTTGCAAGTGCGGAATCGGCAATCGAGACAAACGCTTTTTCTCCATTCAGGACAAAATCGTCTCCGTCATCAGCTGCGGTTGTTTTTAAGGATTCGATATCAAACCGCACGGAAGGTTCGACAAGTGCCGCAGTAAAACCCTGGAATTGGTCCGGCTTGTTCATCGTGAAATACTTTTTTTTCTGTTCTTCAGTACCGTACAGCATCAAGGGTACATTCATCAAAGACGGTGCCAGAATATTCACGGTCATCGAAAGATTGCCATAGGCGAGTTCTTCCAGTACGATAACGCTGTCCAGCGCGGAAAGCTGTCCTCCTGCCCCGCCGTACGCCTCGGGGATGTATCCGGTCGTTAATCCGAGCTCATGCCCCTGTTTTATAATATCCGCCGGTATCTCACCCGATTCATCTGCCGGCCTGTCTTGCTTTCGCATGATTGTTAAAGCAAAATCCCTGCACGTATCCCTGAGCAGGGCTTGTTCTTCGCTTAATTCAAAAGAAACCATAGTGCCTCCTTTGTGCTATTATGAGATGTATAAATATCTTTTTGATTAGGATGTCAATAAACTTTGATATATAAAATGAACAAAACGGGAAACCCGCTGTCGCAGGTATGAGGAAGAATCAAACGCAGGTAAAAGCGAAAAGGTACTTTCTGGTAAACCGACAGGTGACTTAACTATTATCAGAACAAATGTTCTTATTACAAATTTTTGGTCAGGCCGAGCACATCGCCCATGGTGTAGACCCCGGGGTTTTTCCCCGCGATCCATTGAGCCGCAAGCAATGCACCTTGAGCAAAGTTCTCCCTGCTCGTTGCCCTGTGCGTTATCTCGAGCCGTTCGCCGGTACCGATAAACATAACGGTATGCTCTCCCGCAATATCTCCTCCGCGCAGGGTCTGAATACCTATCTCTCCCCTCGGGCGGGCGCCTATTTGTCCATGGCGTTCATACCGAGCCACTTCCGCAAGCTGTTTGCTGCGGGCATGGGCAATGATATCGGCCAATTTCAGGGCAGTGCCGCTCGGTGCGTCGATTTTATTCTTGTGGTGTGCCTCTGTAATTTCGGCATCAAAACCGTCATCTATCGTTCCTGCCGCAAGCTCCACAAGCTTAAAGAGCAGGTTGACCAGTACGCTCATGTTCGGGGACTGGACTATGGCGGTTTCTTTTCCTGCCTGATGGATCATTTCCGTGTCTTCCTTGGAAATCCCGGTTGTCCCGATGACCAGGGATATTTTTTTCTTCCTCGCATATTCGAGGATTGCCATGGTCGAAGCGGGTGTCGAAAAATCTATAATACAATCAACGCGCGCCGCAATACTTGCGGGATCGTCGGTAACCATGACCCCGGAATTTTTACCCTGAATGAGCAGGCCGATATCGACGCCTATGGACGAATGGCCCTTCCGCTCTATACCTCCAACGATACGAAACAACGGGTTCTGGGACAGAAGCCGGGTTATCTGCAGGCCCATCCTGCCCATAACGCCGTTGACGGCAACGGCAACCGGATCAGCCATTGATAAGCCCCAGTTCTGTCATGGCAGTCTTCAGCTTGTTGAGGTTTGGACCGGCCATGGGTGTAAGAGGGAGCCTTATTTCATTGGAAATCCAGCCCCGCAGATGCGCTGCAGCCTTCACGGGTATGGGGTTACTTTCTATAAACATGGCATTGTGCAGCGGCCATAGCTTGAGGTTGATATCGATGGCTTTCTGCATGGTACCGCTCTTATACGCCCTGAACATCTCTACCATCTCGGCGGGTACTATATTCGATGTAACGGATATTACCCCTTTTGCTCCGATGGCAATACTCGGAAGGGCCGTAAAGTCGTCGCCAGACAGTACGATAAAGCCTTTCCTGCACAGCTTCATGGTCTCGGTGACTTGCTGCAGGGATCCCGTGGCCTCTTTTATGCCGATAATATTCTTAATCTCCGAAAGCCGTGCAACGGTTTCCGGCAGCATATTGACGCCGGTCCTACCGGGTACATTGTAAAGAATGAGCGGGATATCCACTGCTTCGGCAATCGCGCGGAAATGCTCGTACATGCCG
>JAKAHI010000145.1 GCA_021815065.1 bacterium
GGGCGCGGGAAGGTAAGGGGCCAACGCTCATAGAAGCAAAGACGTACAGGTTTCACGGACACCATATCGGTGACCCCGAAACGTACAGGACCAAGGAAGAGGTCGAGGAGTGGATGGAAAAACGCGACCCTGTCAAGCTCTTTAAAGCAAAACTTCTGAAGGAATTCAAGGTAAATGCCTCTGATATCGATTCAATCGATCGGAAAATATCGAAGGAAATAGAGGACGCAGTCAAGTTTGCGGCACAGAGCCCGACGCCGGATCCGTCGAACCTGACGGAGAATGTGTACGCTTGAAGAAATTAAAGATTCAAGATTAAATATTCAATATTCAATATTGAATTGTTTTATGAAAGGGGAGGTAATTTATGGCAGAGATGAAATTAATAACGGGAAAAGATGCAATCCGCGATGCCTTGATAGAAGAAATGAAGAGGGATCCGAAGGTATTTCTTCTCGGCGAAGATCTTGAACAGGCTACATTCGGCGTTACCGACGGGCTCATCGAAGAATTCGGAGCAGAGCGGGTACGGAATACGCCCATCAGCGAGAATGCGATTGTGGGAGCGGCCATCGGCGCGGCACTGACCGGCATGAGACCCGTTGCAGAGATCATGTTCGCGGATTTCCTGATGGATGCAATGGATCCGATCGTCAACACCATGGCAAAGGCACGGTTCATGACCGGCGGTCAGGCCAAGGTACCCATGGTAATAAGGACACCGTCCGGTGCAGGCTTGTCTGCAGGGGCACAGCACTCCCAGAGTCCGGAAGCGCTGTTCATGCATATACCCGGTATAAAGATCGCGGTACCCTCTACACCGTATGATATGAAAGGATTGTTGAAAACAGCTATACGGAGCGATGATCCTGTGCTGTTTTTCGAACATAAGATGCTGTACTACGAAGGTGGTGATGTCCCTGTCGATGACTATACCATACCGTTCGGCAAGGCCGATATTAAAAGGAAGGGAAAGGACATAACGATCGTGGCCGTGCTCGCGATGGTGAAGAAGGCTTTACTTGCTGCAGATATGCTTGCAGCGGATGGTATCGAAGTCGAGATCGTAGATCCCATGACATTGAATCCGCTTGATATGGAAACGATCATAGGTTCCCTGAAAAAGACAAAAAGACTTATGACCATAGAAGAAGGTGCAAGGACAGGCGGTATCGGTGCCGAGATTGCTGCACGGGTAGCTGAAGAGGCACTCGATTATCTGGATGCACCAATCAAAAGGCTCGGCGGCAGGGATTGTCCCATACCGTTTTCTCCTGTTCTTGAAGAGGCCATGTACCCGACCGAAGACAGCATAGCAGCTGCAGTAAAACAGATGCTCGGCTAAGGGATATGATGGGTGTTTCCCGAAGGTGTCATGGCGCGGGGCATGGTGGCCGCAGCGAAGTAATATTTCGATACGACGGGATTGTTGTATTATTCAGCAGAAACAAGAGTGAGGTGACCGCGTGATTTCCAATGTTTTAATGCCCAAGCTCGGGCTTGTTATGAAAAAGGGCAAGATCATCAAATGGTATAAACAGACAGGTGATCCGGTTCGGGAAGGTGAACCGCTGTTTCAGATATCGACGGAAAAAGTTACCATCGATGTCGAAGCAAAGGCCTCGGGATTTTTAAGGGTGATATATGCCGGGCCAGGCGCAGTTGTTCCGGTGTCCGGCATAGTAGGGCTTATGGGAGATAAGGATGAGCCATTGCCCGATATAAAGCCGCCGACTTATGAAATTGATAAAAAGGGCCTGGATGATTCTTCTGCATCGAAGAACGCAGAAGCAGGTTTAAAATCAGTCTCACCGGAAGTTCAGCAGGAAAAAGATATTAAGGCGAGCCCCGCGGCAAAGAGGCTTGCCAGGGAAAAGGGCATAGACCTCTCGGCAGTAAAGGGATCGGGGCCGGGCGGCAGAATTACGGAAACCGATATAGCGAACTTTAAACCGGATATGCAGGGAGGCATCCCTGCACGTGATGCAAACGCCCGGGCAGGTGAAGGCCTGCAGTCAGTCACTGCCGGTATACCCGCAACCCCTTATGCGAGAAAGCTTGCAGAAGAGCATGGCATAAGCATCCGGCAGGTTGCTCACGCGGCCGGAGACAGAAAGATCTATGCGCAGGACGTCATAAACTCCTCTTCTCCGTCAGCTTCCGATCAGGCAGGTACGGCCGAACAGTCGACCTTGATGCCGCTTACGGACATCAGGAGCGCCGTGGCAGACAGAATGAGCTACAGTGTGAGGACGGTTGCGCCGGTAACCCTGGGCATGGAGGTGGCAGCCGATGAATTGCTCAAGCTGAAGAATGCCCTGTCTTTGTCTTACCCTTCCGATAAGATTACCATAAACGATATCCTCGTGAAACTCGTTGCCATGGCATTGAAAAGGCATCCTCTCGCCAATGCTTCATGGGAGGAAAGCGGGATCAGGGTCTATCATGGTGTGAATATGGGTATCGGCGTTGCCATTGAAGGCGGATTGATCGTGCCTGCTATCGCGAATGCGGACCGCAAGAATATACTCCAGATTTCAAGAGAAGCAAAAGACCTTATCGAGCGGGCAAAGACCGGCAGGCTTACTTTTGAAGAACTTTCGAGAGGCACATTCACGCTCACCAATCTCGGGGCTTTCGGCATAGATATGTTCACGCCTATTATCAATCCTCCGCAGTCTGCGACACTTGGTGTCGGAAAGATTGTAAAGAAACCATGGGTTGTGAACGACAGGATCGAAATTGTACCGGCAATGGTCCTGAGTCTTACGTTCGACCACAGGATCATCGATGGTGCACCGGCAGCGCAGTGTCTGATGACGATAAAACAGTACATCGAGAACCCCTATCTGGTGCTGGAGGTATAGGGATGGATTATGATATCTGTATAATCGGCGGAGGACCTGCAGGTTACCTGGCTGGCATCAGAGCCGCACAGCTCGGTGCAAAGACCGCTGTCATCGAGATGGACCAGCTCGGAGGTGTATGTACGAACCGCGGGTGTATACCCACCAAATCACTGCTCGAGGTCGCGTCACCGATACTGTCATCCGAAAAATGGATGGATATGGGGCTTGATATAAAATACAAGCTTGACCTTAAATCCGTCATGACGAGGATGAACGATGTGGTGGGGTATATACGGGCAGGCATACAGGCATTGCTCGATTCAAACAAAGTTGATGTCATCAAAGGCAGGGCGCAATTCATAGACAGGTATACGCTCAAGATAGATGAACGCCGGACTGTCAGTGCGAAGTTTGTTCTCGTTGCATCGGGCTCAAGCCCTTCCCTGCCCGGTATCGAGGGCATTCATTCTGACGGGGTCTTTTCCAGCGACGGCATTTTTACCATGAAGAGCATACCGGAAAGTGCGGTCATCATAGGCGGTGGTGCGATCGGCATCGAGTATGCGACGATACTCAAGTCGTTTGGGGCGAAGAAAGTCGTTATCGTTGAATTTATGGACAGGCTCCTGCCGTTCATGGATCCGGGCATTGGCTTGTTCGAAAAAGAGCTCATGGAAAAGCTCGGTGTAGAGCTTGTTTTATCGCATAAGGCAACAAGGATCTCATCATCTTCCGGCAAAAGTATAACATTGGAAATCCAGCCTTCATCCGGCAATGCGGCCGGCAGATCTATCGGCGCAGACCGGATATTCGTTGCAACCGGCAGGAAGCCGAACACCGCCGGGCTCGGACTGGAGGCTGTCGGAGTATCGACCTCAAAAGGATGGGTCAACGTCAACATGGCTATGCGGAGCAGCGTTGATAACATCTATGCCGCCGGTGATGTCAACGGCATAAAGCTCCTTGCACATGCAGCATTCCATCAGGGAATGATAGCGGTGGAGAACATGCTTGGCGCTCAAAAGATTTTTGAACCATTGCTGGTGCCCTCTGTTGTGTATTCGAGGCCCCCGGTGGCCCAGGTCGGTATGGATGAACGGTCAGCACAGGAGGCCGGGATAGAGATAAAGTCCGGCGTCTTCGAGCTTGCCAACAGCCCCATGGCACTGGTGCACGGAGAACCGGTGGGGTTTATCAAAATAGTATCCGATAAAAAATACGGCAGGGTGCTCGGTGCGTCCCTTGCAGGAGAGTCCGCTTACGAGCTTGTCTCTTTATTTACCTCGGGTATTGCAGGAGAGATTACGGTTGACGAATTAAGGAAGGCAGTTTTTGCCCACCCGAGTTTTTCAGAGGCGGTGGCTGAAGCTGCATGGGCTGTTGACGGTCTTGCTCAGCATGCTATGAAAAAGGGCGGTTCATGAAAAAGCTGCGCATCATTGATCTCGACACCATGGATTATCATGCGGCGGGAGAAGTCATGCGCGAGGTGCGGGATGAGGTCGAACAGGGTGCGAACGATACCCTTATACTCGTCGAACATAATCCTGTAATAACCATCGGATCCGACGGCAGTGAATTCAGTATCGTTGATTCGTCATATATAAAGAAACAGGGCATACCGGTTATTCATACGGATCGCGGCGGCGGTGCTGTTGTGCATAACAACGGGCAGCTCGTCGGTTATCCGGTCATGAGATTGTCGGACATGCCTCTTGACCTGCTCAAGGGGATTGTGGACACCCTGGCAGACGTGGTTGCCGAATTCGATGTCAAATCAGAAAAGGGCGCCGAGCCCGGGATATGGGTGTCCGGCAGCAAGATCGGCTTTGTGGGCATGAAAATACACAACC
>JAKAHI010000146.1 GCA_021815065.1 bacterium
AACATCCCCGGGCTGAATGTCTATCTTTAAAAAATCTATGGATGCAAGCAGCTCATAACCAAGATAGCGGGTGAGCATGTGGCGGTTCGGATGTGTCCGTGCCTCTTCCGGTGTGAGGATTCCGTATTGTACCCTTTCCCCGACCCAGGTATGGTCTTTGGTAAGCTGCGTAAATACACCATCGCGCAGCATGTAGAGCCTGCAATCTCCTATATGTGCGGTGAAGAGTGTGCTGCCTGTTATTGCACTCGCAATCACCGCTGTCCCCATGTGGTATAATTCAGGGACTGTTATGGCCTTCTGGTAGACCTCAAGGTTTGCCTGCTGGACGGCATGTCTGAGATTTTTCATGGATAACACGGGGCCGGACGCAAGGGACATCTCCCTTTCCATCACTTCTATGGCAAGGGTGCTCGCAACCTCACCTGCGTTGTGAGCACCCAGCCCGTCTGCCACAATCATCAAAACACCGTCTTCATACTGATAGGAGCCTAATGCGTCCTCGTTGTTTTCGCGTACCGGACCTTTGTCCGTCAGTTGAAAGAAGTCTATGTGTGGTTTGAGCGGATTCATAACTGTTTATACTGAACTCCTATAATGGGACGACCCGAACGTTTACTGTTCATTGCAACGTACAGGGCGCTCCCGATTGCCCATATACCGGCTATTCCGAAGCAGATATACGCCTCGCTTTTAGCATCGCTGTTGCCGATGATGTAGAGGTACAGGATTGCACCCAGCATAGCTAAATTAGCTATAAGACCGAGCACCGGAATAAGCGTGTGCTTGAGAACACTATGCTCTTTACGTTTGGAAAAGGCAATGATCGTCCAAACGCAGGTCAGACCGTAGAGCACGAAGGTCCCCAAGTTGGAGGCAAGGGTTATGCCGGTTAGACCGACGACAGAGCGCACACCAACTGCAGCGATGAGCGAGGACACAACGACAAGCACCCATATCGCCCTGTGCGGTGTCGCAAAACGGCCGTGCAGGGAATTCAGCAGTGCCGGCATCTCCTTGTCCTGTGCCATTGCATAACTGACCCGTACGGCGGTGTTCATGGCGCTCAGGGTTGTTCCGAGTATCGCAAGTGCAACGGTAACAGCTATAGAAATCATCAACCCGAATCCTATGCCGCCGAGCAGGCTGTTGCCTATAAGTATCGCCATGTCGCCCATCGGTGCACTCGATGCACCTGCTGCGGCAAGCCCGGTCAGCGTGGCGGTAATACCTCCATTGGTGGCTGTGTTGACCAGCTTCTCACTGACCATATAGTTTGCGGAGAAGTATTCGAAAAGGTAGGCAAACAACCCCTGGATCACGAGAGATATAATGACTGCCTTCGGGATGTCCCGTTTAGGGTTTTTTGCCTCTGCTGCAAACGCCGTGGAACTTTCGAACCCAACCAGGATGAGTATTGCCAGTGTGGACTGTATCAATACACCCTGGAACGAGTGGATCTTGACAACGTCCCATGCACTGGTGAATGCCCACGTCGTTGCGTGTGCCGGGTTATGCAGCCTGTAGATAATGGCCGCAACGCTGAAGCCGATCAACGAGATCAGCTGAATGATGTTGATGACCAGTGCCGTAAGCGTCGATCCGGTTACACCCCGGTATGCTATGTACCCGGTCGCTGCGGCAAAAGCTATAGCTATGATCGTAAGCTCCGTGTTGTTCAGGGTATGACCTGTAAATTGAGTATAGATATATCCTATCAGGATGGCCATCATTGCAACCATGACACCGGGATATACCCAGTAGAACAGGTGCGCAGCCCATCCTGTCAGCAATTTGGCAATACGTGCCCATTTATGATGAGCCTTGTTTTCCTGATCCAGAAAGGCCTTTTCTGCGAAGTAATAGGAGCTTCCAAAACCGGCCTCGGGATATATTTTTGCAAGCTCTGCGTAAGAAAGTGCTGTCAGAAACGCAAGGATCAATGCAAAAATGATTCCCGGCCATATATCAGAAGCTACCGAGGCCCCGCTTGGTGAGGTAGCGGCAGCCTGCATTTGATACGTTATCCAGAGAAATGCCCCCGGTGCTATCAATGCCATTGCATTGACCGTAACACCCGTTAATCCGAGTGTCGATTTTACCCCGTTAGAAACTTCCTTTCTAACGGGGTTTACCGTTGCTGTGTTTGTTTTTTCCTGACCCATACGTGCCTCCTTTTTATAAGTTTACGTAAACTTGCGTTGTCCATTTCCACGTTCCGTTTATTCCGGTATCGTTGAACCATACAGGACCCGTGAGCAGACTTATGTTTTTGGTCCAATTGAAATAAATTCCGAACCCTCCTCCACCGATGTAGTTCTTACCCGAAGCATAGTCGGCAGCGAGCACCAGAGAGTCAAGCCATGCCTTACCGGGATTCCAGACCGTTCTGTCGAATGCAACCATCCATCCCTGATTGTCCGGCTGACCGTTGCTATTCAACAGTACGGCGTGATTGCCGTAGTAATAGCCGGCATGGAGCCTTCCGAGGTAAGGAATAGTTTTACCGATGACCACATCTCCGATATCGTATCCCGTTGTGGACGGGTTCGTGCCGGCGTCAAAAATACCAACGGAAAAACCCGGCGAACCCTTGAACAGGGAGTCTTCCGGCGTTCCAACTTTTGCGTTGAACATATAGGGATCGGCGGACGGATACATCGCGTCTATACCGACCTCCATCTGTATCTTGTCATAAGGAAGTACCCCGATCTCAAAAGCGAGATCCGACGGAAAGGAAGTGGTTCCGTTCATCGCGCTTTTGTCAACGCTGAAAAAGTTCCCTATCATAAGTTCCGGGACCCCGTACGGATGCACGCCTTCTACGCAGGGTGTCCAGTACTCGGTGGTTTCCCAGGCAAAACTGCTTGTCGCTGTTCCCAGCATTGCAGCGAATACAATAAAATTCACAAACTTAATTGGTTTCATGTTTTATTCCTCCTGAAAGTAGTAAGAGCACAACGTGTGCCAGTATGTACCGGCACCCCTGCGATTGGCTTCTGATGCTGGTTTGCTGGAGATGCCGGTATTTTTGAAGCGTTTAAAGAAACAGTGGATTGTCGTACAATGTCGTTGTCTTGTTACAATAATGTCTGCCCAGCCGGATACCCGGCGAATCGTTATTTTTATGAAATAGGCTTTAATAAAGAACTGGATTCCCGTCTTCACGGGAATGACGGCTTTCAGCCGAAAATGAAACCGCCGCCATTGGCGGCGGCTATGAGCATCTGACTATGCCGGTTCTTCGTCATTCCTGCCACGCCTTTGGAGAATAAACAACGGCAGGGATCCCGATGACATTCCCTCTTGAAAGAGAAGACACTCTTCTATACAATAAAAAAGAAAGCACCCGGCATACAAAGAAAATGTATTACCTATACTGCATCGTTTCCCAGTTCTCCGGTCCTTATCCTCAATACCTCTTCAAGTCCATACACGAATATTTTACCGTCTCCGATGCTGCCGGTCCTTGCAGTGGATGTTATGATTTTAACTATTTTCTGCACCTGCTCGTCGGATACAGCAATCTCGAGTTTCAGCTTCGGTATAAAATCGGTTTTATACTCCGCTCCCCGGTAAAATTCAGTGTGGCCTTTTTGCCTGCCGAATCCCTTTACCTCGGAAACGGTCATTCCGGTTATGCCTTCTTCTGAAAGTGCAGCCTTTACCTTATCAAGCGTAAAAGGCTTGATGATGGCAACTATCATCTTCATACTGTCCTCCTTGTGTTTTTCCGCATTATGGTCATCATGGAATAGGTTCTGTTAAAACTACGGCCTGTATATCCATGCATTCAGAGCTTTAGAAAGCATATAGTATGCCATCTGACGTTAAGGCAGCAAAAGGCAGTGCTTTGTGCCTCTCCCGTAAAAAACCGGTACAATAATGTAGCTGTATATCAATAATGTCCGGACTCTATGATCAAAAATGCAAGGTGTATTATTTTTTAGATTAATGAAGAAGGGCTGCATGGCCGTCCTCGCGGGCAGCTTCAAGAACCGCATGTCCGGCCTTGATGCAGCTCTTTGCTCAAGGATGCGAGATCGTTCGCCAAATACGGAAAAAATGATGCAGGAAGCGTAAGATTTTACTTGACAGCCCTTGCTGCGATAGATAATATATCACTATATTGTGATAAAGGAATACAAATATGCTGAATGATTTTATCAGAACATCGAAAGCATTGTCGGATGAAACAAGGGTGAGGATAGTGAGCCTTCTCATGCGCAATGAACTGTGTGTGTGTCAGCTTATGGAGATACTGGGCATGGGACAATCAACGGTATCAAAACACCTTGGTATTCTCAGAAATGCAGGGCTTATCGAGGTGGAGAAAAGAGGTACCTGGTCGTTCTACGGGCTTTGCCGGGACAAGGCAAACAGGCATAATCTCGACTTCATTCGCCTTCTTCCATTTTTGCCCAAAGACGATCCGTTTCTGCAAAAGGACGGGAAGAAACTAAAAGAGGTAAACAAAAAGGGTGTGGCATTTTGCAGTGCCATAACGTTAAACAGAAGGCTGAGAGAAAGGAGTAATAATGCAGGGTAAAAAAATAGCGATCTATGATCCGGCACTGTGCTGTTCTACAGGACTGTGCGGGCCGGTTGTTGATCCGGTGCTGGTACAGGTAAACGATGCGGTTCTTGCTTTGAAAAAACAGGGAGTAGAAGTGGAAAGGTTCAATCTCTCCCAGCAGACG
>JAKAHI010000147.1 GCA_021815065.1 bacterium
TACGAATCTACGAGGGCTTATTAATAAAGGTTGAAAAAAAATAAAACTTACGGTATACTATATTCTATCTATGAAAAAGATACTTATAACATTATTTCTTGCAGGGTTCGTCGGATGCGGACCATCCGCATTGAATGTTAAAACGTCGCTTGAACAGGCTCAGACAGCATACAATAAACTTCTCACGACACATCCCGAATCTATGGATACGCAGGGATACAGGATATACATGGCAAAGGCAAAGGCGGCTTACAATAGCAACGATTTTGATGATGCGGACAAATATGCAAAACAGGCAATCGAACAAGCCGATAATGCCTATTCAACAAGAGTACAATTAAAAGCAGAAGCACGGGACCACATAGAACGCACAAGGCTAAAAATGAACAACCTGCTTGTGCCGGGACATCAAAGTGTCCACGAATTCTTTGCTGCGATAACCGCCTATACGAATGCCCGGTACAGGGATTGTATATCCATGCTGTCCGATGTCTCACACCGGCTTGATATAGATACGCAGACGGCATTTTTGAATAAAGTAACTTTGTATGTACCCGAGGACCTGACGGCCCGGTTTGGCAGCACGGTACCGGTCTTCGCATTCCTTGGACAGGATTTGAGACTACATAAGGTAATCGACCGGGTAAAAGGCCCGGTGGAAGTCGATTTCGTCAGCCAGTTCTTTGTGAGCGAGGATTTCTCGTATTTCCATATAAAAAGCACGCAACTCCATCTCGACGGATGGGTATATCCGCAATTTGTCGTAATAGGTAAAATAAAAGAAATAAAAAAGGGGGTAAAATAATATGCTGAAAAAAAATGCTTTCGGTCTGGCATGCGGACTGGTCGGCGGACTCGGGTTGTTTATCTTGACGAATTACTTAGTACTGATTCATCACGGCGGGGAAACATTGATCAAACTCAATCAGGTATACTGGGGATACTCGATAACGTTCGGGGGATCGCTACTCGCTCTTATTTACGGGTTTGTTACCGCTTATCTCGCAGGATGGTTTATTGCATTATTATACAATATCTTCGCCTAATAAGACCCATCACATTACCTTATTTGATCTGGAATATACAGGGTGGACAATCTTACCTACTATCTCGAGATTCTAAAGCTTGAGCCGGAAAATATCTCTGCATTGAAGGGACTCTCGGAGATATACAAAGCAAATGAACAATGGGATAAGCTGATAGAAATCTATGAAAAGTTATTCAGTCTTTCCGAGGAGGACGATGAACGCGTCAACTATATCATAGATGTCGCCGACACGTACGCCGACCGGTTGTCCGATACGAACAAGTCTATAGAATTTTATCTCGATGCACTCGAACTCAATCCCTACGAACTGGGTGTTGTAGACAAACTAAAAAAGATACTGGAACAGTCTCATGCCTCTGCCGGGCTCGCGCTCCTGCTGGAGGGTGAATGCCGTTTATCAAAGGACCCGGAACGGACTGCAGAACTGAGCACCATGCTCATAAAAAGCTACATCTCGCTCGGCATGTATGATGCTGCATTATCGTTCCTTTCAAGCTCAAACGCACCTTTGCCCCAAGCCACAAAGCAATTGTTCGATACTTTACTCGGTCAGGGTATGTTTTCGAGTATTATCGAACACAAGGACATCTTTATAAACACCTTTAACGCCCCCGAAGACCTCGCCGGCTTTTATACTGCTCTGGCAGACATATACGAAAAGACGATGGATGACTCTTATGAGACTGCATATAATTACGAGATGGCCCTTGCATCAAACGCGGGCGACCAGCAACAAATAGTCCGGAAATTAAGCGGCATATATGCATCTTTCGATGAACCGGCACTCCTGTTGTCTATCCTTATGAAAATGAAAAGCGATGCTGCTCCAGGAGACTCTGCCGGACTCAATAAGAATATTGGATTATGCTATACGAAACTTGGAGATACTGCCGCTGCTCTGCCCTTTCTCAAAAACGCACTATCCGAACAACCGGACGATAAGTCCCTGCTCTATGCGGCACTCGATGTATTTACGCAGACCGGAGCATCCGCTGATATAACCGACACCATAAAAAAACTTGTCGAAGTTGAAGACGGCAACGACCAAAAGGCAGCCCTGTATAAAAGGGCTATACCCCTGCTGATAGAAAACAAGGATTACGACACTGCAAAGCAGTGGATACACACGCTTTCCGGCATCACGGGAGATCAATCCAACGATGCGGCACTCGAAAACATATATAAAGAAACGGAAGATTACAACGGACTCGTGACATTTTATCTTGAAAGGCTCAACGGCAAAGAAGATCAGAAAGATTCTGCACCCTTATGGGCATCGCTCGGAGAAACGTATCTTCAGGGTTTCTCTCATTATGAGTATGCAATCGATAGTTACCTGAGAGCATCAGCCCTTGATCCGGAAAATAAGGAATATTCAGAGAAACTCATATCCATTTATGTATTGTCGGAGAAATGGCCGGAAGCAAAGCAGGCTATAATCAAACTGCTGCCCGCTGTAACGGACAGTGACAAAAAGCTGTCGCTGCAGCTTACACTGGGAGATATCTATCTTACCCACTCAAAAAATTATGAATCCGCGGCGGAGTTATTCCATGAGATACTTACTTCGGATCCGCGCAACGAAGCCGCCCTATCCTCTCTGGAACGGATCTACCGGGAAACCGGCAACTACACGGAACTTGCTGCAACACTCGAGAAAAAACTGGCTATAGCGGACAACAAATACGATGTTCTCGCAGAACTCGGTTCCCTGCTTTTTGACAGAGGCATCGATGTCAAAAAAGCCCAGCAGTATCTCTGGGAGGCACTCGAATCCAGCCCATCGGCAGGGTATGTCATAGACATCTTAAAAAGGTTGTTCGAAACAACCGGAGACTATGCAGGCTTTGAAAAGCTATACTCATTTATGATCGATAAGACCGGTCCTTCAGAAAAAACAAAAGTGGAACTGCTGCTGAAAATCGCTCATATCCGGTATGAAAAACTCGCCTTGCCCGATAAGGCAATCACAACGTTTGAACAGGTACTGGCGTTGGAGCCCGGCAACCATGATGCGAATTTATCCCTTTCGGCACTCTCCTTCAATGCGGGTCTATGGGACAAGGCCGAGCCGTACTTCAATTTTTCTATCAAACATAATATTGTCGAACCGGAACAACTTCCGGAATTCTTGTTCAAGTATGCACGGATCCTCGATAAATTAGGAAGACAGCAGGACTCATCACAATTCTATAAAAAGGCCTTTGAACTGAACAGGAACGAAAAGAGGTATGCGGAGGCGTACGGGTATTCTGCCTATACAAACCATGATTATGAAGCGGTTATCACTGCATTCGAAGCGCTGATAAAGATATCGACAGACATCGAAAATATCCACGAAATCTATCAGAAGTTGGCCTCCGCGTATGAAGAAAAAAAGGATTACAGGCCTGCATCCATATACCTCATGAAACTGACGGAGAAAGAGCCGGAAAACCTTGAATACTTCCGGTGGCTGGAAAGGCTGTGTACCGAGGGCAAAGATTACGCCCTTCTTGTAAGCGTCCTCAAAAAAGAAGCCGAACTCAGCAAATCCGATGAGGACATAATAACCATAAGTATGCGCCGTGCCTCGATACAGGAAAAGGACCTCGGTGATCCGAAATCTGCGGTCAGAACACTCGAAGATCTCATCAAATCGGGAAAGAGGAATGCCGGTATTTATATGCAATTGGCCTCCCTGTATAAAAAGCTGAACAATACAAAAGATTTGATGCTCACGATACAGGAAACGCTCAAATTCAATGTATCCGGAGAGCAAAAGGTGGAATTATTGCTCGAACTGGCAGGGCTTTCCGGAGATGACAAACAAGCGGCAATCGGTCACTATAAGGACATACTCATTCTGCAGCCGGACAACAATGCAGCATTCACAGCCCTTTCCCGGATGTATGAAACCATGCATGATTATCCGGCATTATCGGCAATGTATGATCAAAGGCTGTCGCACCTTCAGGTGTCCGAAGATAAAATCTTGCTGCAAAAAAAACTTGCGGTCATAAAAACAGAAAATTTAAACGATGCGAGCGGCGCTGTTGCCCTGTATCAGGACATCGTAAGATTCAAGCCGTCGGATCTTGAAACTTACCGGCTGCTTGAACCGCTGCTGTTGAAGCAAGGCGAATTCCAGAGTCTGAACGAACTATATAAAGGTGCTGCACAAAATATCGAAGAGAAATCTATAAAACTCGAATATCTCATGAAATCGGCGGAGCTTCTTGTTCACCGACTACACGATGAAAAAGGTGCAATCGAGTCGTATGAGGCCGCTCTCCGCATAGATAAAACAAACGGAGACATTCTCATCAAGGCGGCCCGGCTTGCAGCATCCCAGCAAATGTCCGATAAAGCCGCAGCATTTTATAAAGAGGCTACCGCATTGAGCAATATGCCTGATGACACGAAGGCAGAGATAAACTTTGAATATGGTACCGTATTGAAAGTCCTTGCCGCATCGAATGATGCTTATCAGGCTTACAAGGCTGCATACAATTTAAGCCCCTCCAATATCGATTACCGGCTTGCTTACGGAGAATCCGCATACGCCGTCGGTCTGTATAAAGAAGCGTACGATGCGTTAAAAAACATAACCTACGCCCACGAACACGATCGG
>JAKAHI010000148.1 GCA_021815065.1 bacterium
AGGGCCGACCGTAACTGAAATTGATCTATTAAGCCCGCTTCAACGAGCAAATCTCCCAATCTTTTTTTACTTTCACTCATAATACTATTATACATAATAAATAAAATAATTCAACAACTATGGCTACGGCAAACATAGTGCTTGACCTTTCGCATTCAACTAATTAAATTTTTATGTGATTTTATTCACGTTCGGAATGGCACGGTTTTGAGCAGTGTCCTTTTTAGCGGGGTAATACCGGGAAATAGTTGCAAGAGGAAGTACAGCAGCTTTACTAAAACAGGAGAGCCTGAGATATCGGGCGAATAATACAGGAGGTTAAAAATATGCCAGAAGAGGTAAAACAGCCGCCGGTCGTTGTGTTTACGACGCCGACATGTTCGTGGTGCAAAAAAACAAAACAGTATTTAACGGAGCACAGAATAAGGTTTAAAGAGGTTGACATATCAAGGGATCAACAGGCAGCCAGGGACCTTGTGCGAAGGACGAATCAAATGGGGGTTCCGGTAACGCTCATCAACAACAGGCCTATTGTTGGTTTTAACAAAGGGGAAATAAATAGATTGCTAAATATAAAAGAATAATATAAAAGGAGGTAGTATGAAAATACAACCATTAGAGGACAGGGTTTTAATAAAACCCATGGAAGAGAAGGAGAAGAAGCAGGGATCCATTATCATTCCGGAAACAGCCAAGGAAAAGCCGCAGATAGGTACCATAGAAGCTGTAGGAACGGATGAAGAACTGCAAAAGATTGTAAAGGTCGGGGATAAGATTATTTATGGCAAGTACAGCGGCACCGAAATCGAGCTCGGTGGGATCAATTATCTCATTATCCAGAAAGCAGACCTGCTCGGAGTTTTAAAAGATTAAAAAAGTGTCCCGCCAATGGCGGGACTTTTTTTATCCCGTTAGAAAGTATCTGAGAGCGGGAATGTGATGGTGAGCCACGTCCTTTCTAACGGGATTTATTCGCGCGAGGGAGGTAGCATGACTATAAAAAAGGTTGCGTTCGGCATATTTCTTGGCTTATTCATAATGTCCTTGCCGCTCAAGGTATTTGCCGGGAATGCTGCGGAAAGCACGAATCCCGGTGCCGGTGTACAGGAGGGGACAAAGGTTGTTACTGCTCAGGGAACGGCCATGATAAACAACGGTGACGAATCCTCTGCACGGAATGCGGCAATAAATGATGCACTGAGAAAGGCTGTTGAACAGGCAGTCGGGACGATCGTTTCATCACAGACGACTGTGGAAAACTACACCTTATTGAGCGACAAAATATATTCAAATACTTCCGGTTATGTCCATGATTACAACATTATCAAGGAAGGCCCCAACAACAATCTTTATACGGTGACCGTGCAGGCAACCATAGGTACAAAACACCTGAAAGACGATCTTGGAGCCATCGGACTGCTCATGAAACAAAAAAGGATGCCCAGTATCGCGGTAATTATTCTTGAACAGAACATAGGGCAGAAGAGGTTGGAGTCCGCATTGTTCTATGCTCCTCCGTCAGCGTATGAGGGGTATACGATCTCTGAAGTTCATACGCTCCATGAGGCCGGGGATATGTCTATAGCCGAGAATGAGATGATCAAAAAGCTCCTCGATAGCGGGTTCAATGTCGTGGATGAAGCAGTGCTTTTACACGATATCAAACTGGCTTCCGGATACAGATTGCAAAGCCTCGATGATACCACCGTAAAAAATATCGGCAAACTTGCGAATGTCGATATCATACTCTACGGGAAGGCTGTTGCGAAGCTTTACGGGAGAGTTGCTGGTTCCGAGATGAGATCCGCGCAGGCCGACGTCTCGCTCAGGGCTGTCGATACGGACGATGGGAGGGTGCTTGCATCCGGTGATCAACATGCCGCCTCTGTTCATATCGACTCCATGACAGCGGGCAATGATGCGCTGAAAAAGGCGACGGATAAGCTTGCGGACAGTATGATAGCAACTATCCTGAATACGTGGAAGCAGCAGGTCAGCAACGGCAACCTCATTACGCTGAACATTCTGGGCATTCATACGCCGGGGGACCTTGTCGAGTTGAAGGATCAGCTCATGTCCACGAGCGGCGTTCAGGATGTGTATCAAAAGGAAATTGGTAACGGACAGGCCACCATGGATGTCAGTTACCAGGGAAATACCCAGGGACTCGTGAATTCTTTGCTTTCAAATAAAACCGTTACGGCGTTATTTACCATTACTGCAACGACAATGAATACGGTTACGTTCCAAAAGAAATAAAATACTTTATAGATGAAGAAGACTTTTATTTATATAGGTTCATTGGTGGCAGCGGTTGCCCTGTTGGCCGGTTGTGCTGGTAAACGTGCCGCGTCAATTCCGAATTACGGTCCGCCCATGCCGGACAGCATAGCCGTTATGCCTGTCATGAATGAGACCGTTGATATGAAGGCCCCGGGTGTTGTAAGACCGATTGTTTACCAAAAGGTAATCGATCGGGGTTATGCGTCTCCTTCTCTCCAGACGGTCGATGAAATTCTTGCGCAGCACCATATTCACGAGGCAGGGGAGATAAACCAGTTTACGGCGCAGCAGCTTGGCGAAATGTTCAGTGTTGATGCGATTCTCTATACGACGATAACAGACTGGTCTACGACATGGCTTGCTATCTATGCATCCCAGACAGTCGGCCTGCGGCTTGAATTGAGAAGTACAAAGGATAATCAACTCTTGTGGGATGGGCACGATACGGTTACAGAAAGGTCTATTGCCGGCAATGAACGTCAAATCGTAGGCCTTGCAGTTGCTGCCTCTCTATCCCCGTACCAGCCCCTTGTCCAGAAAACAGTGAATCGTATATTCAGGAAATTGCCGTATGCACCGCATCATGACTAAAGGAAAAAAAACATTTGTATACATAAGGAGGGCAGGATGAGAAAACGTGGTGTTTTAAAATTTATTTTGCAGGTAGTAACAATAAGCTTTGTTTTTACAAATTGTGCTACAACCTACAGGGAAACAGGGGTGCCGGGTCCGGCACAAGAGCCTGTTCAGGGAAGGATCCAAAACTACACAGGTCCAAAGAAGCGGGTATGCATCGTTGATTTTGTAAACAAGAGCGAATATGGTCAGGGCCGGCTTGGAAGGGCCGCTTCGGACGAACTAGCAACAGAATTATTCAAGTCGGGCGCATTTATTCTGGTCGAAAGGGAAAAAATGCAGCAACTACTCAATGAGCAGTCGCTCGGACAAACGGGGGCCGTTAATCCTGCAACAGCCGCAAAAGCAGGCGAGTTGCTGGGCTGCGGAGCAATTGTAACGGGTTCTATTTCTCAGTTTGGCGTAAAAGTCCTTGGCACTGATTACGGTGTTTACAAGCAAAAGGTACAAAAAGCCGATTGTACGGTTGATGTGAGGGTTGTCGATACCTCGACCGGACAGGTGCTTTTTGCAGACTCGGGTAAGGGTGAATATGAGAAAAAGGCAACTCAGGTGCTCGGCATGGGACAATATGCCGGCTATGATGAAACGCTTGGACAGGAAGCTTTACGGGCTGCAATCACAAAGTTTATCGATAACCTCATTCAGCAATTACAAAGCGTGGAGTGGAGCGGAAGGATTGCAGGAATTCAGGGAAACAGGGTTTACGTGAATGCCGGCCAGAAAACAGGTCTCAAAATAGGAGATGCACTTATTGTAACGTCGCTTGGTGAGGAGATACGGGACCCCCAAACAGGACTTGTCATAGGCAGGGCACCCGGTCCGGTTCTTGGCAGGCTGAGAATCATAGGGTTTTTTGGTGATGATGGTTCTGTTGCTACCGTTGAATCCGGTGGCGGATTTAAGATAGGGGATCAGGTTAAATTGCCACAATAAGGAGGCAGTGATGCAGAGAAAATTCATAGTATTGGTATCTGTAGTGTTTCTCTTCTTCATGGGGTGTGCTTCGGACACGTTGAAGGCTGTCAGCAATGACGGTCTCGTTAAAATAGTCGCGGAGCCTAGTAATGCAGAGGTCTATGTTGACGGTAATGCCGTGGGACGGGCCAAGGAATTCAATGGGAATCCCGGCCTGCTCAGATTATCGCACGGTACGCATACTATAGAGTTGAAGAAGGACGGTTACCAATCATACATCCGAAGGGTGTTTGTCGGTAATGAGGCAATTGAGCCGATAAATATAATGCTGATAAAGAATCAGTAGTTTCCGAGGGGAGCGTTCCCGTTCCCCTCTTTTATTATAAATTTATGACCATCCCAAATCTTCTTTCTTTATTAAGAATACTTTCTTTACCGTTTATATTTTATCTTATAAAAGATAATTATCCAACAGCAGCACTCTGCCTGCTCATAGGGAGCTGGTTTACGGATTTTTTGGATGGATTTATTGCAAGGACGTTTAATCAGAGATCAAAACTCGGATCATACCTGGACCCGATAGCGGATAAGATCGTCACAGCATCTTTATTTATTTTTCTGACCATCTATGACCGGATCCCTCTGTGGATTACGGGCATAGTCGTCGGCAGGGACATAGTCATATTTGTAGGGCTGCTGGTGGTTTTTATTCCGCAGAAATTTCCGGTTGCCGCCCCATCTTATTTGGGTAAATTTACAACCTTTTTTCAGGCCCTAACCCTGCTTATGGTAATGTCCGACAGGGTTCCGTCGTTAAAGGGATA
>JAKAHI010000149.1 GCA_021815065.1 bacterium
CCTGCGTTAACAATGCATCGCCGGTCAGTATGGCAACGGCTTCGTTGAACATTCTGTGTACCGTCGGCTTTCCCCTCCTGAGATCGTCGTTGTCCATAGCGGGAAGATCATCATGAACAAGGGAATATGTATGTACCATTTCAATCATGGCTCCGAGAGAATAAATGACTCTGTCAACGGGAATACCAAGGTAATCTGCCGATGCTACTGTTATCATCGGCCGCAACCTTTTCCCTCCGTTGAACACACTGTATCTCATTGCCCGGTGTATGGTATGCGGCGACACGGCTTCTTTCGGCAGCGAACTGTCAAGCATGTCATTCAGATTTTTTGTATGATGTTGGATATAATCGCTTAAGTTCAAAGGCTAAACGGCTTTTTTGTTTCTTTTCGGTTTTTGTTCTGCAGCAACGGTATCTTCGACATAGTAAAGTATTCGCTGGCAATGCGGACAAAGAATAATTCTGTTGTTCATGATAACTTCATTAAAAAGCTGCGGCGGAATATTGACGTGACAGCCCTGACAGATACTTTTTTTGACTCCCACAATAGCTTTGTGCCTTTGTTTTTTTATCTGCTCATACATGCTTAACATCGTCGGTGTTATGTTCTTTGCGATGGTATTCTTTTTCAGGTCAAGGTCCTGTATCTGCTTTGCTAAAACGGAAATTCTGCTTTTACTTTGTTCGGATGTCTGCTGAAGCCTCTGTCCAATCTCTTCGATCTTCTTTTTTTCTTCTCCCCTGGTCGTGTCTATCTTTTCCAGTTCTTCCATTATTTTCAACACAGCATTTTCGATCTCGGATATGTCCCTTTTTGCACCGTTTATTTCACGCATGAAGGCCTGATATTCTCTTCCCGATTTTGCTTCCTTGAGTCTCGCATCCCAGCGTTTTATCATTTCCGTGGTCTGTTGAATTTCCGCTTCTTTTGCCTTTTTCTCTGCTTCGAGCTGTTCATAGTTTTTATTGAACTCCGCTACGGTAATCTCGGCATTCTTGTACGCCTCTTCGTCCTTTTGCAGGGTTTCTTCCAGTTCTGTTTTTTCTTGATAAATATTTGCTATTTGTATGTCAACGTCTTGAAGCTGCTTAAGCTGCTCTATATCCAACTTATGGTGCCTCCTTTCCTTTTGTTTATTATAAATGGGCCCACCTGGACTCGAACCAGGGACCAACCGGTTATGAGCCGGTAGCTCTACCAGCTGAGCTATGGGCCCTCATTCACTTATGAAGGTCTTTAAATTCTTGCTGCGGCTCGGATGCCTTAATTTTCTTAGCGCCTTTGCCTCTATCTGTCTAATTCTTTCTCTGGTGACCTCAAAATCCTTACCGACTTCTTCAAGCGTATGGTCGGATTTTTCACCTATGCCGAACCGCAATCTCAGCACCTTCTCCTCCCGGGGAGTAAGGGTACTTAATGCATTTCTCGTAAAGTGCTGTAAATTTTCATTTGTAATAACATCATGAGGCCCTGCGAAAGACTTGTCCTCGATAAAATCTATCAGATGGCTGTCTTCCTCTTCCCCGATAGGAGTTTCGAGAGAGATAGGCTCCTTTGCAATCTTCAACACCTTTCTTACTTTGTCAACAGGAAGTTCCATTTTTTCGGCGATCTCTTCGGGCAGGGGTTCTCTCCCAATCTCCTGTACAAGGTATCGGGAAGTCCGTATCAGCTTGTTAATGGTTTCTATCATGTGTACGGGGATACGGATAGTTCTTGCCTGGTCGGCAATTGCCCGTGTTATTGCCTGCCGGACCCACCACGTGGCGTAGGTACTGAATTTATAACCGCGCTGATACTCGAACTTGTCTACCGCTTTCATCAAACCTATGTTGCCCTCCTGGATCAGATCGGCAAGGTTTAACCCTCTGTTGGTGTATTTCTTTGCTATACTGACAACGAGTCTCAGATTTGCGAGTATAAGTTTTTCCTTTGCTCTCTTTGTTTCTTCTTCTCCAAGGAGTACCTCATTCAAAGTCCTCCTGAGTACAGCGTTGTCTGTCTCGGCTTCCGTCTCAACTATCTTGATTTGGTTCAGTGCATTCTTGATTCTGCGCACAATTATTTTGAATTTATCGTAATCTGTTTTATATTTTTTTGCTATTCTCTTCACTTCTCCCGCAGATCTGTTCATAGCCGGCAAATGAGATTTCAAAAGATCAAGGGGAATGCCGCACTCGTGAGCACAGTTCCGTAATTCCGCTTCTGCAGAATCGATCCTGTCGACGAGGACGCGGAGTTTTCCGGTTATCTGCATGATAAATTTTTCGTTTGGTGAAAGTCCTATGAGGAGGTTGGCAATCTTTTCGTTGTATTTCTCTATTTGTTCCTTAGCATGTCTGGCGTTTTTATTTTTCCTCAGGACTGCCCGGAATGCTTTTCTTTCCTCTTCCAGACTTACCATTTTTTTTGTAATGGATAAAGTTTTCTGAATAGTCTCTTCTTCCTCTTCCGGCGTATAATCTTCTTCCATCTCCCGTATGATGTCCTTTATTTTTATGGCATTGTTGGAAAGTTTTTCTCCCGTATCTTTGATTTCTTTCATGGTTACCGGAGACGAAAGCAGTGCATTGAAAACCTTATTTCTGCCTTCTTCTATGGCTTTCGCTATTCCAACTTCCCATTCGCGGGTTAAAAGGGGCATACTGCCCATTTCTCTCAGGTAGAGCTTTATCGGATCGTTCAGCTTTTCGTAAGACTTCGTCTCTTCTTCTTCTTCTTCCTGGACCTGGAAGTTTTGTACTTTGATACTTTTCGTGGAGTCGACTACCTCGATATCAAGCTCTCCGAACATGTTCATGACTTCGTCGATCTGGTCCGGAGATATAATCTCGGCGGGAAGGAGGTTGTTGACCTCTTCGAATGTTAAAAAGCCCTTGCCTTTTCCGAGGGTGATAAGTTTTTCAACGCTATCGTTCAGCTTGTGGTCTGCTATTTTGACAGTTTTCTTGTGATTTCCTGTCTTGCGCTTGACGTGCGTCTGTTTTTTCTTCTTTTTTTGCTGTGGCATATATTATTGTTTATGGAAAACCGCAATCTCCTTTTTTCTCTTTAGTAAAGTATCCGCTGATTCCTTATTACCCGAAGTCTTTGTTCTTGCAATCTCCCGTGATAATCTTTTCTGCTCTGTAACATAGTACGATTTCTTTATCTTGTTGACGGCATATTCATACAAAACATCGATGTTTTCTCCGGTCAGGTCGTTCAACATAGCTGCGGAAATGATAGCCTTCTGGTTTTCGTCAGTTATCTGCTGAAAAATAAAGGTCTTTATATCTTTTACCCCGCTATCATATAAATCCTTAATGCCCTTCATTATTGCAGGAATATCCCTATTGGCAAAAAAATCAACTATACGGTCATTTAATAGAATATGCACTTTTTCAGGATGGTCAATAATTATCGTCAAAATAGTCAGTTCCACCCTGTCGGTATCCTTGCGAACGGCCGGAGCGGCAACCGGCTTCGGGGTATACATTTTTTTATCTCCCCCATGGAAAGAATCTTTGATGGATGACTCGGAGATGCCGGACAATTCGGCAAGTTTCTTTATGTATAATTCCTGTTTCACGGGCGAGCCTTGTATTTTTTTCAGCAATACGATTACTGAATTTATAGCTTTCAGCTTACCCGCAATATCCCCTGAAGCGTCTTTTAATGACTTTTTGACATAGTATTCGAACAAGGATTCGGCATTGGTTATAAGTTTATTCAATGCATCACTGCCGTTTTTGATGACAAAGGTGTCCGGATCGTAACCATGGGGCAATAATGCGAATTTGCCCTCTATATCGGAATTTATCATGACTTCGAGCGTTCGCAGGGCGGCCTTTTCTCCTGCTTCATCTCCATCAAACAGAAAAACAATATGATGTGCATACCTTGACACGGTATTGATATGGTAAAGGCTCACTGCGGTGCCCGTTGTTGCTACAGCGTTTTTAAAGCCGTGCTGATGCAGCAGCAGTACATCCATATATCCTTCTACGAAGAGCGCATACCCTGTCTTGTCGATATGCGGTTTCGCTACGTCGATCCCGTAGAGAGACATACCCTTTTTGTAAATATCGGAATCGGGAGAATTAAGGTATTTTGGCTCTTCTCCTTCAAACATTCTTCCTCCGTAAGCTATAACCCTTCCCCTATAGTCTTTGATGGGAAACATGATCCTTCCTCTGAACCTGTCGAAATAATCATTACCCGATTGTTTTTTCATGATGATACCGATGTCTATGGCCATGGTGAGCGGCAGCTTGTTTGTTTTTAGGAATGTTACGGCAGTGTCCCATCTGTTCGGTGCATACCCCACCAGAGAGTCGTTTATCGTTTTGGTGCTGAGTCCCCTCTCTACGGTGAGATATTTGAAAGCTTTTTTGCCGGCGGGATCGGAAAACAAGAGGTTGTGATAATAGTTGGCGAGCTGCTCGTTTATCGAATAATACGTATGCCTGTTTTTATCGGAAGTACTTTCCTCAAGCTGTACCCCGGCCATGTTTGCGAGGTATCGTACGGTATCGTTAAATCCTTCGTTCCTGATCCGGGTCAGAAAACTTATGACATCGCCGCCTGCTCCGCACCCAAAACAATGAAAAACACCTTTCTTTTCATTGACGGTAAAAGAAGGTGTTTTTTCATTGTGAAAA
>JAKAHI010000150.1 GCA_021815065.1 bacterium
CTACGATGGTAGCATCGATGCCGATTTTCAGCATGTCCTTCAGCCGTGTGTGCAGGCCGACGACAAACAACAGCATCATGGCCCCGAGCTCGGAAAATGCATCGAGCGCCGGCGTTTCTTTGACAAGGTGCAGCCCGCCGGCACCGAGAACGAGACCCGCAGCGATCTCGCCGATCATCGGAGGTATATGGATTTTTTGGAAAATATAGTTAAAAAGTTTGGCGCTTACGAAAATAATGAACAGGTCGAAGAGGATGCCGGTGTGTTCCATTATTCCACGGTAACGCTTTTGGCCAGGTTCTTGGGCTGGTCAACATCCGTGCCGTTGATTACCGCAATATGATATGCGAGCAATTGGAGGGGGACGATCGAAAGTATGGGGGTGAAGAGTTCGTCGATCTCGGGGAGCAAAAAGAACGAATCAGAGAGGTTCTGGATCTCGTTGTTGCCGGTGTTCGTAAAACTGATGATCTTCCCGTCCCTCGCCTTTACCTCTTCCATGTTGTTTTTTATCTTTTCATAGACCTTGCCTTTAACGGCTATAAAAACTACGGGCATATCTTTATTGACGAGTGCTATGGGGCCATGCTTGATCTCGCCCGCAGGATAGCCCTCTGCATGGACGTAGGAAATCTCTTTGAGTTTGAGCGCACCTTCCAGGGCCACAGGGTAGCTTATGCCCCTGCCGAGATAGAGGAAATCAGAGTAGCGTGCGTACTCTTTTGCAATGGAGACCAGCAGGTCTTCTTGTTTCAGGAGGGTGTCCAGCAGAGACGGAATGGTAACCAGGGTATCGATATAGACGGCGGCCTGTTGTTTCGAAATCCTTCCGAGGCCCCTGCCGATATGTATGGCAAGCAGATAGATCGTAATCAACTGTGCCGTGAACGCCTTTGTTGATGCAACGCTTATCTCGGGGCCCGCATGGGTGTAAAGGACGTGGTCCGATTCCCGTGCTATGGTACTGTCTATAACATTACAGATACTCAGGACATGACTCCCGTGTTTTTTTGCGAGACGCAGGGCTGCAAGCGTGTCCGCGGTCTCGCCGGACTGGGATATTGCAATGGTTAACGTTTCGTTGCCCACAAGCGGTGTTTTGTATCTGAATTCGGATGCCACATCGACGTCGACCGGGATACCCGTCATCTCCTCGATGATATACTTGCCGGTCAGGCCAGCATGGTAGGATGTGCCGCATGCCACAAAATTTATCCGTTTCAGCGCATGCATGATTTTCCCGTCGATCCCTGCCTCTTTCAGGTCTATCTCTTTTTTATCGAACAGCAGCCGGTCGCGCATGGTGTCCGTTATTGCCTGCGGCTGTTCGAAAATTTCTTTTTGCATAAAATGCTTGTATCCGCCTTTTTCCGCCATTGCAGGGCTGATATCGAACTGTTTTGGATTCACGGGCAGCGGGCTGCCGGTGAAATCAAAAAGCTTTACATCCTCAGCCGTGATAACAGCCATGGTCCCGTCGTTCATAAACAGCATTTTGTTGGTGTACGGCAGGATTGCAGGCATGTCCGAGGCGAATATATTCTCGCTGTTGCCAAACCCCAGCACCAGGGGGCTTGCCTCCCGTACCGCTATGAGCTTGTCCGGGTTCTTTGCGTACAGGACACCGAGGGCAAAGGAGCCCCTCAACTGGTTGACCGAAGCAAGGACCGCCTGTTCGAACGGCTCTCCGGACTTGATATGGTCCTCTATAAGATGTGCTATGATCTCGGTATCGGTTTCCGACTTGAAGTGGTGACCCCGGTCCTTGAGCATTGCTCTGAGTTCCGTATAGTTTTCTATGATGCCGTTATGGATGACAACAACGTCTCCTGCCCTGTGGGGGTGGGCATTTTCATCGGAGGGTTTACCGTGCGTTGCCCAGCGCGTATGACCGAGACCCGTTGTCCCGTTTATCGTTTCATGCCCGACAACCTCGATAAGATCTTTTATCTTTCCTTTTTTTCTCCGTACGATAAGCCCGTCATCCGTCAGGATAGCGACACCGGAAGAATCGTATCCCCGGTACTCCAGCCTTTTCAGGCCGTCGAGGATAATGGGAAGTGCATGCCGCTTGCCTATGTACCCGACGATGCCGCACATTATCTGCCGCCGAGCTTGCTTTTTCTCTTCATTGCATACCCCTCGATGGTCCTCTGCTCGGAACGCTCGATGCCGAGAGCACCCGGAGGCACGTCCTTGGTAATGGCCGATGCTGCCCCGATAATGGCCCCCCTGCCGACGCGGACCGGCGCAACAAGGGCAGTATCGCTTCCGATAAATGCCTCGTCCTCAATCACAGTTGGGTTTTTCCTGAACCCGTCATAGTTGCAGGTAATCGTGCCGGCACCAACATTCACCCTGCTGCCTATGGTCGCATCGCCGATATACGAGAGATGGTTTACCTTCGATCCCTTGCCGATGGAGGATTTTTTTACTTCGACAAAGTTGCCGATGCGGACATTTTCATCGAGGACCGTCTCGGGACGCAGCCGGGCAAAGGGGCCTACTATCGCATCCTTGCCCACGATACTCTGCTCTATGACACTGTACGGCTTAATCTCTACCCCGTCGTTTATTTTGGAATCTTTTATAATCGTTCCGTTCCAGATAATGCACCGTTTCCCTATTTTTGTCCCGTTCATGAGAAAACTGTTCGGATACACGATGCTGTCCTTACCAATAACAACATCCTGTTCGATGTAAGTGGTGCCGGGATCGAAGATCGTAACACCGCTTGCCATAAGCCTGTTCAACTTGCGCTGATTGAGTATGCTCTCGGAGTGCGCCAGTGCCTTCCTGTTGTTGACGCCAAGCACCTGGTCCGCATCGTCCGTATGGTAGTTCATTACCTTTTTTTTCATAGACTGCAGGATGCTGATGATATCGGTGAGATAGTATTCCCCGGTAACCTCGGAGGGCTTGACACGCTCCAGCGCCTTCAGGAGCAGCTTGCAGGACGCCAGGTAAATACCCGCGTTGATCTCTTTCACTTTTTTCACCTTATCGTCTGCGTCGTTTTCTTCTACGATCTTGAATTTGCCCGCCTTTTTGATGACCCTCCCGTACCCCTCCGGATTGTCCAGCGTGGAGGTTATAAACCCGAGAGATGCCTTGGATGCCTTGTATTGTTCATAAAAATCCTTGATAAGGACATGCTTTATCAACGGCACATCGCCATTCAGAATCAGAACATCACCCTCGAGTTCAGAGAGCTCCTGAGATGCGGAGCGAACCGCGTCCGCGGTACCAAGCTGTTTGTCCTGGTGGACAAATATGGCGTCTTCATACCTCTTTGCAACATAGTCCATGATGATTTCTTTGCCGATGCCAACGACAACGATGACCTTGTCGGAAGGCAGATCGATCGCCCTCCTCAGGATGTACTCGATCATCGGCAGTCCGCCGATGGGATGAAAAACCTTCGGAATATCGGATTTCATCCGCTTGCCTTCGCCCGCCGCAAGGATAATGGTATAAAGCTTTGTGTCCATGGATATCCTCCCCTGTTATTTGATTAAGAATTTCAATATTGCCTTTTGCATGTGGAGTCTGTTCTCCGCCTGATCAAACACGACCGATTGCCTGCCGTCCAGTACTTCGGATGTTATCTCTTCGCCCCGGTGAGCTGGAAGGCAGTGCATAACGATTGCATCGCTGCCGGCGTGCTGCAGCAACGCGCCGTTGATCTGGAATCCCGCAAAAGCCTTCAGCTTTTCCATTCTTACATTCTCCTGCCCCATGCTGACCCATACGTCGGTATAAACGACGTCCGCATTCCTGACCGCATCAACCGGAGTATGGCACAGCGTTATGGATTCCGGGCTCATTGCCATTGCCTTTTTCAACACCGCCTGCGGCGGCTTATGCGATTCCGGTGTTGCAATGTTCAGCTTGATGCCGAGTACGCCTGCAGCCTCAAGCCATGAGTTTAAAACATTGTTGCCGTCGCCGATATAGGCGTAGGTCAGTTTCTTATAATCGCCCTTTTTTTCATATACGGTGAGAAGGTCACTGAGTATCTGGCATGGATGGGAAAGATCGGAAAGCCCGTTGATGACAGGTACGGATGCCGCGTCTGCAAGCTGGACGACATTGTCATGGGCAAAGGTGCGCAGCATGACAGCGTCGACATACCGCGAGATGGTGCGGGCCGTGTCCCGGATAGTTTCACCCCGCGAGAGCTGCAGGTCGTTGGAATTGAGGAACAGGGCAGTTCCGCCGAGCTGATACATGCCCACTTCAAACGATATCCTTGTCCTTGTCGAGGATTTTTCGAAGATCATGGCAAGGGTCTTTCCCTTTAACGGCGGCGTGCGTTTCTTTTCCTTTTTCAGCTTAACCGCTTCTTTTATCAGTCCGTCAATCTCAGCCTTTCTTAGGTCAAATATACTGATCAAATCTCGTTTCGACATACCTTCCTCTTCTCTTTATTTTATCCCGTTAAAAAGTTGTGCCCTGCAGGCAGAAACTATTTTGATAAAATATAACGCCTTATCAAAAAGGCATTATTTATCACCGCGTCCTTTCTAAGGGGATTTATCCGGATCACATTACCATGCCTGCCTGATTTTATCAAATGAACCCGCAAAATGCGTCTGAAAAATAAACAAGTAATTGCAATGAGCGATGGGGTACCCACCCGG
>JAKAHI010000151.1 GCA_021815065.1 bacterium
TCCTGTATAAAGGACACAGCATCGGCGACGGGCTGCAGCGGTACGTCCATAAAGCCGGGGTTTCTGAAGACAAAACCGGTAATAACCGGATAGTTGGTTGAATCGTTATCATTCAACTGCTTGAAAATGATGCCGTGATCATCAACATAGTACAGTCTGTCCAGCAGGATCATACAGTATACCTTTCGCTCGGTAACCGTAATATCGATCCTGTGCGGCGGCGACTTTCTTATGGACACGCTGTTTATCCAGGGTATGGACATAATGTTCTTTCTTATGGTTTTCAGCGGAACGGAAAAGATATTCTCTCCCATGCTCAGGCCTGAAGCCTTTATGATCTCCATCGGCAGAACGTGTTCGTATCCTTTGACACTCACCTGTTTCAGGGCAAATATTTTCGCTGTGCTGACAAAGCCCGCAGCTTTATTGTACACGATATAGCCGCCGAAACACAGACCCGCGACGGCAAGGAGAGAGCCGGAATACCTCAGGTAGGAACGCACCCTGACGCGCCTCTTCAGGTGCATGTGCGATGCGTTCTTATGCCGCGCTTTGAAATCAAAATCCACGAATTCACTCATTCAATTTTTCCTTTTAACGAAGCGGATTGCAGTATGCCTTCTATAAGGCCTTCATAATTCATACCCTTGCTCTCGGCTATTTTCGGCACGTAGCTCAACGAGGTAAGCCCCGGGAGCGTATTGACTTCCAGCAGATAGGGCCGGCCGGCCGATGCAACCTTGAAATCGATCCTCGAGTAAAAACTGCATCCGAGCAGTGTATGCGCATTCAGAGCGGCCTCTTCAATAGACTTGACCACGCTGTCCGGGAGCGATGGAGGGATATTGAACACCTCCATTCCCTCCGTATACTTGACTTCGTAATCCAGGAACTCTCTCCGGGAGCCGCCCTGGATCCCGATCTCCATGGATCCGAGGACTTTATCGTCATAAATCGCAACGGTAATATCCTTGCCCTCTATGAATTTTTCTATGAGCACGCGGCGGTCATACTTGAAGGCCTCTGCAAACGCCGCGGGCAGATCCCCGGGCGCCGATACCTTGCTGATCCCGATGCTCGAACCTTCGCAGGCCGGTTTTATGATGTACGGCAGGTTCATACCGCTCTCTTTTATCAGTTGCGCATACTCGATAGGCCTGTTCACGGCAAGGTATTGCGGCGTCAGTATGCCTGCACTGGTTAGAAGGTGCTTCGTAAAGATTTTATCCATCGCTACCGCACTTGCCGTCGTACCGGAACCCGTATACGGAACGCCCATCAGTTCCAAAAGCCCCTGTACAACGCCGTCTTCTCCCCATTTGCCGTGGAGTGCGTTGAATGCTATCTCTATGTTCATTTCTTTCAGTTTTAAGGGCAGGTCCCGGTCTACTTCCACCGTAACCGCATGATACCCGAGTGCGTTCAGCGCATGAAAAACCGCTTCGCCGGTCATCTTCGAGATGCCCCTCTCTGCAGACAGGCCGCCGAGCAAAACGCCGATCTTCATTTTTTTCGTTACCGTATTCTTCATTGTTCACCTATAATAACGACTTCCAGTTCAAGTTTTACCTTGGTTTTTTCTTTTACTTTCTCAATACCCGCATCAATAAGCGTCAGCACGTCTTCCGCACGCGCATTCCCTGTATTGACGATGAAATTCGTGTGGAGCTCCGAATACTTCGCTCCCCGCACCCTGACACCGCGCATACCGGCTTCGTCCAGCAGCTTCCAGGCCTTTATCCTGGAAGGATTCTTGAATATCGAACCGCTGCTCGGGTAGTTGAGGGGTTGTGACTGCGTTTTTTCTTTAAGGACAGCCGCTATTTTTTTGCTCACGGCAGCCTTATCCGACTTGCGGAGGTTGAAAACAGCCGACACGACGATGCTGCTCGAAGAGAGTTCCTTGCATGTTCTGTAGCCGAACCCCATGGCTTTTTTATTGAGTGTCCTTGTCTTTCCCGTCCTTTCTATAAAAGTAACGGTCTCTACGATATCCGACAGCGTGCCGTGCCCGGTACCGGCATTCATGACGATCGCGCCGCCGGTTGTGCCCGGTATGCCGGCGAGCGGTTCCATGCCGGACAATCCGTTTTCCTCACAGTACTTAACGAGCTCTGCGAGAGGCTTGCCTGCCCCGGCTCTTATGCGCAAAACGGATTCATCCTCAGAGACAACTTCAACTGAATCGAACGTACCCTTCATCCTGAGCACCGGATTCTTAATGCCTCCGTCCCGTACGATAAGGTTGGTTCCGGAACCTATAACAAAGTATCGCTGCTCGTTACGCTTGGCCCAATCTATGAATTTGAATATATCGTCTTCATCGCGCGGCGTAACCATGCACGCACAGAGACCTCCGACCTGCATACTGGTATATTCTTTCATCGGGACATCGAACAGCACATCACCTTTTACAATCGATTTCACTTCGTTAAAATCAGGCATTCTTTTTTAACCTCTTAATAAACGCGTCTCCAACAGTCAGTATATCGCCGGCTCCCTGGGTTATGACCATGTCGCCCGGAACAACGATTTTTTCCAGCGCATCCACAATCTTATCTTTATCCGGTATGTACCGGACATCCTTGTACCCCATATCCTTCATGGCGCTGTAGAGCTTATATGCGTCCACACCTTCTATTGGCTCTTCTCCTGCGGGATATATGTCCGTGATTATGAGGACATCGGCCTGATAAAATGCCGTAAGAAAATCGTTGAACAACAGCATGGTCCTCGTGAACCGGTGCGGCTGAAAAACGACAATGAGCCTGCGATTCCAGCCGTTTTTCGCACCCGCAAGTGTGGCCTTGATCTCTTTCGGATGATGACCGTAATCGTCCACGACGATGATATCGTTGATGTTCGCTTTTATCTGGAACCGTCTCTCCACGCCATTGAATTTCTCTATCCCTTCCTGTATCTTTCCGGGCTCGAGTTCAAGCTCAACACCGGCGGCAATTCCCGCAAGCGCATTGTATACGTTATGTATGCCCGGCATGTGGATGGTGAATGAGCCGAAAGGCTTGCCCCGCACGATGACGGAGAAATCGCACGCTCCGCCTCTCTGCACCACATTGTATCCCCGGACATCTGCCTGTGCGGACAGGCCGTACGTCATCCTTCTCACCTTGAGCCTCGGCATAATGGATGCGACATTTTCTTCATCGAGACACAAGATCGCAAGGCCGTAGAAAGGCACCTTGTTGATAAATTCCACGTACGCGTCCTTCTCTTTCTCAAACGTCTTGTAATAATCCAGGTGTTCGGGGTCTATGTTCGTTACAATCGCTATGGTCGGGGTAAGCTTCAGGAAACTGCCGTCGCTTTCATCAGCCTCGGCAACAAGGTACTCGCTCTGACCGAGTTTGGCGTTGGAACCGAATATGTTGACCTTACCGCCGACGATACTGGTAGGATCGAGCCCGCCCTCCGCGAGCACCAGGGAAACAAGGGAGGTCGTCGTGGTCTTTCCATGACTCCCCGCTATCGCAACGGCATACTTGACCCGCATAAGCTCGGCAAGCATCTCTGCTCTCGGTATGGCGGGTATGTTGTGTTCGCGTGCGTAGACGAGTTCGGGGTTGTCGTCTTTTACCGCTGAGGAGAACACAACGACATGCGCGTCCTTTGCGTTCACCGCCTTATGACCGATCATAATTGCCGCACCGAGGGTCTGGAGCCTCTCCGTTACCTTGGATGATTTGAGGTCGGAACCGCTTACCTCGTATCCTATATTCAGGAGCAGCTCGGCTATGCCGCTCATGCCGGCCCCGCCGATACCCACAAAATGTATGTGCCTTATTCTTTTGTGCATGTTTTTGCCTTCCCTGCCAGCGTTACCATTGCATCCACAATGTCTGACGCTGCACCGGGTTTTGCCCATTTCATCATCGCTGCGGACATGTCTTCCATCCTGCCTTCGTCGGCGATCAGGTCGTGGATGTGCTTTACGAGGAGTCCCGGTTCTGTAGTTGCGGCAGGTATCGTAACAGCGCCGCCATGAAATAAAACTTCCCTTGCATTGAGCGTTTGGTGATCCGAGGCAGCGGACGGGTACGGTATGAGGATGGACGGTATCCCGTAAGCTGCAAGCTCGAACAGGGTGGATGCGCCTGCCCGTGATACCGCAATATCCGCCTGCCCGAATACCGATGCCATATCGTCTATAAAATCAAACACATCCGCCTTGAATCCAAACCGGTCATATGCGCTCCTGACAGAGCCGCGGTCCGCTGTTCCTGTCTGGTGTATGAACCTGACCCTGTCCCTTATATCCATGAGGCCGTCAAGCCCCTGCACCATCATCTCGTTTATCTGGTGTGCGCCCTGGCTCCCGCCGAGTATGAGGATGGTTTTTATCGCTGCTGCATGCGACTTCTGCTTTTGCATTGCGTACCGGACCGGCAGGCCCGTCAACCGCGTCTTGCCGGCAGGCAGGTACTTTTGGGATGTTTCGAAGGATATAAATATCTCTTTCACGAACCTTGCAAGGATCTTGTTCGCAAGGCCGGGGACGGAGTTCTGTTCATGGATAGCGGCAGGGATTCGCATCAGGATTGCCGTCATGACGATCGGAAACGAGGCATACCCTCCCACACCGAGTACCGCGTCCGGCATGAA
>JAKAHI010000152.1 GCA_021815065.1 bacterium
GGACCGATAACGGTTGTATGAAGCGACTGGTACATATTGTTCTTTGGCATTGCTATATAATCTTTGAATCTGTCCGGTACAGGCCGCCATGTCGTATGAATAACGCCGAGTGCCTGATAGCAATCCTTAATACTCTCTACAATGACCCTGAATGCGGTGATATCGTAAACCTGCTCAAAATCAAGGTTGTATTTTTCCATCTTCTGATAAATGCCGTACAGGTGCTTTGGCCTGCCGCTCACCTCAACCTTCATTCCCTCTTTTACGAGTATTTCCTTTAAAATATGCTCGACCTCATGAACATATTTTTCGCGTTCCTTCCGGGTCTTGGCAACCATCTTCGACAATTTATAGTACAGCTCGGGTTTGGTAAAACGGAAGGCAAGGTCCTCAAGCTCGGACTTCAACCAATAAATACCGAGCCGGTGTGCAATGGGCGCGTAGATATCCAGCGTTTCTTTTGCTATGCCCTCGCGCTTGTCCTCGGGCATATACTCGAGGGTGCGCATGTTATTCAACCGGTCTGCCAGTTTTATGATGATGACACGGATGTCCTTTGCCATGGCGACCAGCATCTTCCGGAAGTTTTCCGCCTGTTTTGCAAGCTCGGTATTAAAGGTGATATTGCTAATCTTTGTAACACCCTCTACAAGATCGGCGACCTCTTTACCGAACAGCTCCGTGATTTCTTCTACGGTTGCCCATGTGTCTTCCACGGTATCGTGGAGCAGTCCTGCGGCGATCGTAGGAACGTCCATTTTGAGCGACGCAAGAATACCCGCGACCTCCATGGGATGAACGAGATAAGGCTCACCGGACATACGGACCTGGCCGTTGTGGACCTTGGCAGAAAATACGTAAGCTTTGTTAATTAAATCTAAATCAGCATCAGGATTATACGATAGGATCTTTTCATGAATTTCATTTAACCTTATCATAGCATATCTTTGAGGGCCTTACCGGCACACACACCATTGCAACGAAATAGTTCATTCATACTTATCCTCAGACGGATTCGCCTCCGGCGAGGCTCACCCCTTTGATCCATCCTTCACCCTGCTGCATTCCAGGGACTATCTCTTTCTTCTCGGTGATCCTACGATATACGGAATTTTGCTCGCGGCAATCTCCCGCAGCGCCAAAACTATTTCCTTATTGTCATCCTTGTTCTCGATGAGCTGATGTGCACCTTTAATCAACTGGCGAGCTCTCTTCATCACCATTTGAGCGAGTATAAATCTGTTGTTCGTAATCTTCAGAGAATCTTCTACTGTAACCCTTGCCATATATTTTACCTCTCTTTTATATTGTAAATCAGTCCTTTCCTTCTGTCAATTATCCAGCCCCGTCATATCCTTTAAAACCAGCTCGACGGTATCTTTACCGTTAAATGAGTTGTTCCTGATATAGTACGCTATATTTGCATGCTTCGGTAAATTATCTATGGAATCCACGGTATTAAAGGCCACAACACCGATAGATGTGTCATCCTGGATTGCTTTGCACCTTAAAACATTGTGTTTCAGGAGAACGGGATCCTTGAGCTTGACACCGTACGAAACAAAGACCGGCTCCGCATTCCCGGTACCGTAAGGCATCATCAGTTTCAGTTCGTCACTGACCTTCTTCGTGATCTGCTTGAGCTTCAATACGCCGTCAATAGTAAGGATCGGCGTCATCATATCGCCGGTAATGGTCATATCAAGCAGTTTAAAAAAATTGTTTCTGAAGACGTCGAGTTTGTCTGCCTTGATGACAAGACCAGCAGCAAGTTTGTGTCCGCCGAATCCCACCAAATACTCGCTCAGGCTTTTCAATGTTTCATAAATATGTATGGATTGTATGCTTCTCGCAGACCCCTTCCCGACATCGCTGTTCAAAGAAATGAGAATGGTCGGCTTATAGTATGCCTCAACAAGCTTGGAAGCAACCACGCCGATAACACCGGGATGCCATTCTTCCGAAGCCAGCACGATACCCTTGCTCTTTTTCATGACCATATCTTTATTGATCAATTCCAACGCATCCTTGAATATCTTTTGTTCTATCAATTGCCTGTTACTGTTTATTTTGTCCAGGGCCTTGGCGAGCTTATTGGCAAGCACGGGATTATCCGTTGTCAGGAGCTGTACGCCGATGGCAGGATCGTCAAGCCTCCCTGCTGCATTTATCCTCGGAGCAATCCTGAAACTTACATCGGCAGTACGTGTCGTATCGCCGGATACGGATGACACTTCTTTAATTGCCTGTATACCCTGCCGTGCGGATCCGCTCAGTACCTTAATACCGGTGCTGACGATGATCCTGTTTTCTCCGGTAAACGGTACTATATCTGCAATAGTGCCCAGTACGACGAGGTCCAGATAATGTTTCAGGTTTGGCATATTCATGGAGTTGAAGAAACCTTCTTTTTTCATGGTACTGCGCAGCCCCATCAGCAGATTGAAAGCTACCCCAACCCCCGCAAGTATATTGATATCCTTTATGCCGCTGTCCTTGGGATCCAGGATTTCATACGCCGGAGGCCTCGTGTCCGGTATTTCATGATGGTCAACGATGATCGTATCCATGCTGTTCTGTCTGGCAAAAGCTATCTCTTCAGCATTCGATATACCGCAGTCAAGCGTTATAAGAAGGCTGTAACCGCCGTTGATAAACTTTTTTATACTCTCCTTGTTCAGGCCGTATCCTTCTTTGAGCCTGCTCGGTATGTAATAACCGACAGCGGCCCCGACCGACTTCAGAAAAAGGTACACAATGGATACCGACGATATCCCGTCCACATCGTAATCTCCATAGAGCATGATCTTCTCATGCTTTTGCAGTGCTGAAATGATCCTGTTGACTGCTTTCTCCATGCCTTCGATAAGAAACGGAGATGGCATATCCTTGAGGTCTGGATACAGGAAACGCATTATCTCGTCCTCATCGGTCATGCCGCGGTTTACAAGAACCGTGGACAGTACCTCAGATATGCCGAGTGACTGCGATAATTTGGTTATCTTGTTTTCCTGGGCATTATTCCTTTTTTCCCACCGTTTAGCCATCACTTTTTCTTCTGAAACAATTTTCCCTTATCGCCTATCCAGTCCACGACAATCGCACTCGCTATAAATACCGAGGAATACGTTCCCACGACCACACCGATAAGCATGGCAAGGGAGAAGTCATGCAACACGGACCCGCCCATGAGAAACATCGCCAATACCACAAGGAAAACCGTCAATGACGTTATGATTGTCCTGCTCAAAACCTCGTTGATACTCCTGTTGAAAAGCTCTACGTTGGTCTCATTCTTCCTTGTTTTCAACCGCTCCCGTATCCTGTCGAACACAACGACGGTATCGGTCAACGAGTAGCCGGCAAGTGTCAGCAGTGCCGTGACAACCAGCAGTGTTATCTCCTTGTCCAGAAGATAAAATATACCGAGTACGACCAGAACGTCATGTGCCGTGGCAATCGTTGCGGCAACACCGAATTTGAATTCAAACCGCCATGCTATATAGATTATGATGGCGATCAAGGAAAAGATAACTGCCCACAGTGCGTTCTTCTGCAGGTTTTTACCGACGACAGGGCCTATTTCATTCGTGTTTTCTACCTCAAAGTTATTGTCCGGGAATGAGGCTTTTAAAGCGGTAATTATCTTGTCCGCTATGTCTTCGCGTAACTGTTTTACCTTTTTTACGCTTATCATAAATTCATTTAACTTGGGAAGCTCCTGAATCTCGGGGCCCGGTATGTCTGCCTTTTCGAGGACTTTCCGTATATCGGATATACCGATGGGGTTCTGGAACTTTATCTGGACAGCCGTTCCTCCTCCGAAATCGATGCCGATATTCGCTTTGCCCCGGGCTATCTGAATGCCGGCAATGATGCCTAGGGTAACGAATATGCCCGAGATGATATAGGTAAACCGCCTTACACCCATGAAATTGATATTCGTCTTACCTATAAATTCGAGGAATGTCAGCTTCGTCAGCCGTACCTTCGAATTCAAATAATCGAAAAACGTCCTCGTTGCAAAAAGTCCGGTAAACAGGTTGAGGGTAACACCGATGCTCAGGGTCACAGCAAAGCCCTTTATAGGCCCGGTGCCGAAAATGTACAGGATGATCGCCGTTATCAACGTTGTAATGTGCGAGTCGATAATCGTATAGAAGGCCTTGTCATACCCTGCATCCACGGAAGCACGTATAGGCTTACCGAGTTTCAGCTCTTCCCTTGTCCTCTCGAAGTTCAGAACGTTTGTATCTACAGCCATTCCGATGGACAGGATAATACCTGCGATGCCGGGTAAAGTTAAGGTTGCGCCGAACAACGCAAGTATTGCGAGCAGCATTATAACGTTGATGATCAAGCCTATATCGGCTATTACACCTGCGATCATGTAATACAAGAGCATAAATACAACAACGAATATTCCGCCGGCAACTGCCGCAGTCATACCTTCCCGTATGGAATCCGATCCCAGAGTAGGACCGACGACGTTTTTCATCAGTATCTTGACCGGTGCCGGTAAAGCGCCTGCACGCAGTACAATCGCAAGGTCTTTTGCTTCGTCTTCGCTAAAGTTACCGGTTATCTGGGCAACTCC
>JAKAHI010000153.1 GCA_021815065.1 bacterium
CTTCAACATCCTCGATAAGGACAGTCCAGACCCATAAAGGAATTCATTGTATATATTGACGATAGAAACAATGATCACATCCGCCCCTTTTGTCCGCAGCCATTCCACGGGCACATCATTGCCGAATGAACCGTCGACAAGAAGCATCTTACCGACCTTTGCGGGTTTCCATATACCTGGCACCGCACACGAGGCATAGATCGCGTCACGCAAATAGCCTTCATGGATATAAATGGGCTTTCCGGAAACGATGTCGAGGGCCGTAATCTCAAGGGGTATTTTTACATCGTCAAACGTTGCATCGCCAAGCATCTCTTTCAGCCATCCCTTGAAATATCCCGAATCGAAAAGTTCGTCGTTTTTGTTTTTCTTGATCTTGAATATGGATTTGTTCTTTAACGTTTTTTCAAATGCCGACCAGCTTGAATGATATCCGTACAGCGCATACAGACTTGCAACGATCGATCCTGCACTGCTGCCGGTTATGAAATCGATAGGAATAAATTCGTTGTAAAGGACGCGGAGCACACCGACATGGGCAAGTCCCCTTATCGCACCACCGCTCAGGCAGACGCCGATCTTCAATGGAGTTCTGGGCTTTTTATCATACTCGTTCATGAGTTTTTCCAATGGCTTCTTATTCTTCATTCCTACCTCCACGAAACGAGTATACTACGGGATATAATCTGTATGCAACTGTTTTTTGATTCCACAATCAAAACGGGCCTGCCTGAAACAAGTTTTTGGGTAAACTCGAAAAGGCGTTTGAAAGAAAAAAGACTTATCGGCCGGCGGCTGATTCCCTTATCGTATTTATCTGGTTAACGAGAACAATAACTCCGGGTCTACCTTGCTGTCCGCTATCCGGACGCCGAAGTGCAGGCTTGGCCCTGTTACACGGCCCGTCTCGCCGATGTATCCGACCGTCTGTCCCTTTTTCACATACTCTCTGTTTTTTACCGCATATTTCCCGAGATGAAAATACATGGAATAGATGCCCTGGCCGTGGTTTATCAGAATGCTGTTGCCGCCAAAAAAAAGGTTACCTTCAAAACACACGATGCCGTCATTCGTAGCAGCGACAGGCGTGCCCGGCTTTCCGGCGATATCGATACCGGTATGCGATGCCCTGGGCTCTCCGTTGAAAAACCTCCTCACCCCGAAGGGCGTGGTAATAATGCCGCGAACAGGCAGAATAAAATCACCCCTCCACAGGGGATTCGTTTTGTCGTTTGCAAAGATCCCGTCCAGCTCTTTTTCTTCCTTTATCGCCCTTTTCAGTTCAGCGGGCGTAAGCTCGACAAAATTTTCCGGAAGTTTAAGATACTGGCTCGGGTAGACATGCCTGCGTATCGTGACGGCCACAGACGTTATCGGCGAAGCCGTACCGCTTTCATACAGGCGTATGCGGTCATTCCCATCGGGATGGGCAAGATCGACACCGAGCAAGAGCCGGACCGAACCGCTTCCCTTCAGGGGAACGTCGGCCTTGTCGAATCGGACATCATAGCTTGTACCGGAGACAAGCCCGCTCACGGTCACCATAAAGGGACTTCCGGGATGGAGCCGGGACGGGGCCTCGGTCATAGACACACCATGACCCTGCAGCATAACGAGCATGACGATTCCTATAAACGGATTCATTGTGTTTGAATGGGTACCTTTCTCAAGTCTGCCTTTTAAAATAGTTTGTTTTGTTTTGCAAGGACAATGTTGCGTCCGTCTTATCCCGTATTCTTCAATCCGGCAGAGATGGCGTTGATACTCATCAGGACAGGATAGGTAAGCCGGTTGATATCTTTTTGGGACAGCTTGTTTGATTTCAGCCTGCCCAGCAGGATCGTCTGAATATACGTAGGCGCATCTATGTAGGGCTCGCGGAGTTCCAGGGAAATCCGCAGTCCGGGCTGGTGCTCAAGCAAATACTTTTGTCCCGTTACGAGGAGTAACATCCTTTTGCTCAATGCATATTCATGCTTTACCATATCGAAAAAAGCCTTCGAACCCTTTATGTCCCGCGCAAGGTTTGCATACCGCAGCGCGATGTGCATGTCTGCCTTTGCCATGCTCATCTCTATATTATCAACGAGGACCTTAAAGAACTGCCAGTCCTTGTACATGTGCTGCAAAAGCATGATGCCGTCCCTGTGCGACTTTAAAAATGCGCTCAGCGCAGAGCCGAAGGAAAACCATCCCGGGATATTGTGCCTGCTTTGAGCCCAGCTGAACGACCACGGAATAGCCCGGATCGAATCGATCGTCCCTCTTCCTGCCCTGAACGAAGGCCGTGAGCTTATGTTGAGCTTTGCTATTTCGCGCACAGGGGTAACGGAAAAGAAATACCCTGCAAGCAGAGGATTATCATGGATAGAGCTGCGGTAGTGGACGTACGCATCTTCCGCGATCTCCTCCATACTGTCCTCGTATAACTTCCTGTTCACACCCGCATGCGAAAAGCTTGCGGAAATCACGCCGGATACAATGGATTCGAGGTTGTAGAGCGCGGTATCGGTATTGGCATATTTGGAGGACACGACCTCGCCCTGTTCCGTGAACTTTACATAGCCGTTGATAGTGCCCGCGGGCTGTGCTTTGAAGGCCTTATACGTCGGTCCCCCTCCCCTGCCGATGCTGCCGCCCCTGCCGTGAAAAAACAGGATCTTGACGCCGTATTTGTGCGCAAGAGCAGCGAGACGGACCTGTGCCCTGTATAGTGTCCATGAGGCCTTGAGTATGCCGCCGTCTTTATTGCTGTCCGAATAGCCGAGCATGATCTCCTGCTTCATACCGGCGTTTCTTAAGATGGACAGGTAGAGCTTGTTCGTAAATGCATGCTCCATGGTGTCCGGTGCATTCTCGAGGTTATGGATAGTCTCAAACAAGGGCGCTATACTTATTGAAGAACCCGTACCTTCTTTCCCGGTCTTCACCAGCCCCGCTATCTTTGCCAAAAACGCGACCTCGAGGATGTCGCTGAACCCGTGGCTCATGCTGATGATGTAGGTTTTGATGGCATCCTTGCCAAGGGTCTTCTGGATACGATGTATCGTTTTGAATACCTCCAGGGTGCCCTTTGCTGTTTTCGATAACCCTGACGGTACGCTGAAATTGCCCTGGAGACGGGTAGTCAGCATCCGCTGTCTCGACTCTTCGTTCTCCCGGGCGTACGCTGCGCCGAGCAGTTCGTCCACGACTTTTTCATGCACGGTATGGTGCTGCCGTACATCCAGGGACGCGAGATGAAATCCGAACACATGAGCCCGGGTTATGAGCGCCGAGACCTCTTCATGGGCTATGTCGCACGCCTTGTTCCTGCAGAGGCTGTCGTGGATAAGCGTCAGGTCGTCTATGAACTCGCCGGCAGTATTGTATGCGCCGCTTTTATGCTCACCGAGAGCGAGCAGCCGGGCATACATGAGCGTCAGTTTCTGGCGGTAGTATTCGGTAGGACTGATGTTTTGGAAATCAACGAGCCCGGATATCGTATCGAACCTCTTAAAATCTTCCCGAATGGATTTCTTTAACGCCGGAGATACGCCTGCCTGCCGTTCCGACATGGAAAGACTCCTGAACAGCGTATTGATGTCCTCGCGGTACAGAGACAGGACCGTATCCCTGTGCATGTCCATGGTAGCCGATATGGTATCCTGCGTTACCGAGGGATTGCCGTCCATGTCGCCGCCTATCCATGATCCGAACCGCATAAAATTGCGGGGTATGACAACGCCGGGGTATACGCGCTCTATCGCGGTGCTGACCTTCCCGTACAGCTTGCCGATGCCGTGATAAAAGGTATGACGGAAATAAAACATACCGTTGAACACCTCGTCCGAAACCTTGACGCTCCTGTTTCTAATCTCATCCGTCTGCCACAGCTTCGTTATTTCATGCATGATGAGCATTTCGTAGTGTCCGGGTTCACCTCCGGTCCTGCACTCAAGCATACCGCACAAATAATCGTATATCTTCCGGTGCTTCATCATGATCGTGTGCCGCTTGGTCTCCGACGGATGTGCCGTGATGACCGGTATAACGGCGAAGTGACCTAAAAAAGATTGTACGGTTTCTCTGCTGTACCGTTCACCCGCCATGTTCGAGACGCAGGTGTAGACCGATAATTCGTCCTGACTGAAGGCGAACGATGTCGCACCGGATCCGTAGGCATAGTATTCTTCCGCTATGTTGACGAGCTGGAAGTACAGGGCAAAAGCCCTGATCAGGTCTGCCATCTGTCCGGGCTGAAGCCGCGAAAGGGTGTCCATTATTTTCTTTTCACGTGCAGGACTATAGTGCCTTCTCAATGCCTTGATGTTGATCCGTATATATTCCTCCAGCCTGAAAAATTCCTGGCCGCGCTGTTTTATCAAAACGTCTCCCAGCAAATGTCCGAGCATGTTTATCGTCGATGCCAGGGTTGATGCCGGACCGGAATCATGGCCGGTTCGCCGGGGCACCGGTGCGGTCCCGAAACTCCCCGCTGCTTTTTTTATGACCATCCCCGTATCTCGCTTTCCACTCTGTAACGCCCGTGCCATTCCCGTAAACTTGCCCGGGGCTGATTC
>JAKAHI010000003.1 GCA_021815065.1 bacterium
TGCGTTGTACCGAGGAGAGCGAGACACCCCTGCCGTCATCCTCCACCTCGATAAGGACATGGTTGCCCTTTTGATAGGCACGAATGGTTATCTTGCCCTTGGGAGGCTTGCCCGCTATGATCCTCTCGTCAGCAGGCTCGATGCCGTGATCAATCGAATTGCGGATTATGTGCATCATGGGATCGGTCAGTTCCTCGATGATAAGCTTGTCCAGCTCCGTATCTGCCCCGTAAAATTCCAATTCTATTTCCTTGCCGAGATCCTTTGCTATTCTTGTCGCCGTTCTCGTGAGTTTGTCGAAAAGCTGACTCAACGGTATCATTCTTATTTCAATGACCCCTGTCTGGAGATCCCGCATTTTTCTTTCCATGTCCTTTATGGTCTTGTTGAGTTCAACCGCTATGCCTTTAAACCCTATCTCTTGCCGTATACTCTCCGCTATCTTCATAAGATTGGTCTTCGAGAGTACGAGTTCACCGACGATATTCATGATATAATCGAGTTTGGATATGTCTACCCGCACAGTCTGCGCTATGCCCTTTATCGAGGTGGTCTCATCCAAAACCCCCCTGGCCCCATTGTTCACATCAGCGCTTTTCTTTTCCTCCGCAGCAACAACGGTTTGTTTCCTTATGTTTTGTATTTTTATATTTTTAAAATCGATCCCTGCGGTCAATTGTTCTTCCCGCACCTTTGTTCCAAGGAGTATATCGAATTTTATCTCTCCTTCTTTCGCCTCGGTCGTACTGGGAAGGGTTGTAATGATTTCACCGAAATTCTTCATCTGGGCGGTAAGGTCGGCAAGTTCTTTGTCGAAACTCAGCAGGCTGAACGAAACGTCTATTTTAAAAAGGTTGTTCTGGTCCTTGATGTTCTCCCGCAATCTTGATTCTTCATATTCGGTGAGTACCGAGAGTATGTCTTTGTTCAGGGTAAGCCCGTCGAACAGGGTATCCTTCTGTTCTCCCTGTTTGCCAATCTCGGCATCTTTCAACTGTTTGAGCAGGGGCTCCACATCCATACCTTTGCCGAACGTGTCGGAAGATATCATGGTTCTCAGCATATCGCCTGCCGCATACAGCGTCTTTATCAGTTGATCCGTGATCGCGACCTTGCTCAGCCTGACCTTGTCCAGGAGATCCTCCATCTTATGGCTCGTCTCCGTGATCTCCTTATATCCGAACATACTCGAGATTCCTTTTAACGAATGAGCCGACCGGAACAATTCGTTGATGGTATCGGGATTCGGCTTACCCGTTTTTCTGACAGAGTCTATTTCATTAATGTCTTTGAAGATCTTGTCGATTAATTCTTCCGATTCTGCGACAAACTCTTTGGCTGCCTTAGTCTGTTCCATAGCTTACCCGATATACCTTTTCAGGATCCCCTGCAGTTCTTCAGGCTTAAAGGGTTTGACCAGGTATTCGTTGGCCCCGAGCGCCATGCCTTTCTGCCTGTCCATTTCCGTGCCTTCGGTGGATATGATAATGAGCGGTATGTCTTTGTATTGCTGATTTTTTCTTACAAAACTGATAAGTTCAAGGCCGTTTATATCCGGCATATTGATGTCGGTCACGATCATGTTGAAATCTACCTGCGGCAGGAGTTTGAGCGCTTCAAAGCCCGTGGCACTTTCGTACACTTCATAACTACCATAACTCTCTATGGCGGAAGATATGAACGCTCTCATCGTAGGAGAATCTTCTACGATAAGTATGTTTTTACTCATTGTTCATCCTTTCGCTCCCTTATTATCCTTTCGAGATACGCCTTCTCCATAACGATGCTTGCCTGACTCATGAAAATCTCAAACGTCGTCATGTCCGGTATCTTCTTCTTGAGAGGTACATTATCACCATAAAATACGGCCGCAACTCTATTCGCCGTTAAAAGGGGCACGACATAGGATTCCACAGGCCATTCCCCGCCTATCTGCCCCAAAAAATTTTTGTTTCCCTCCGTTTGTTCGGGTGCTTCTTTCAGGGACACTTTGTATTTTAAGACCTTCCCTACCAGAGAATGTTCGTCCACTTCTATTTCCATTTTTTTAACCACAACATTGGGATTATCAAAAAAGGCCTCGAGGCCGAATTGACCGAGTCCCTTGATCTTATTTCTTGTTACCAGAAACAGGATTCCCCTGTTCAATAACTCGCTGGCGAATCTCATGATCAAAAGGGTAACCTCTCCGGTAAAATTCGGGCTCATAAGTTCATCTATCATGGATTTCAAGGTAAGCAAACCGGGGCTCGTATCCGCGCGTTGTTCCGTTGTCTCGGGCAGGAGTTCCGTTTCGTCCTGAAATTCTTTTGTAAGCTCCTCCGTTATGTCCTGAACGAACCGGGACCCCGTATCTTCATCGTCCGGAACAACATCCGCTCTGGGTTTGACATCCTTCATACCCGGCTTAAACGTAAAGCCCGCTTCCTGATATTGCCGGAAAAGGGTTGTTACCTTCTCCAGTATCTCCATGAATATATCGATGTCCGGAGATGACCTCGAGAATTTTTTCGGTTTTTTCAAATAGGCATAGACCCCGCTCAGTTTTGCCTCTTTTAAGACCTCTTCATTGTTGACGCTGCTTAATAGGATAACGGGCACCTTCATCTTCTTTTCAAGGATCCATTCCAGCAATTCCATCCCTCCCAGCATTCCCTCGCCCTTTGCTTTCGGTATGGTAAGGTCTGCTATTACCATGGGGAATCTCGGAGAGTCCTTGATCGTTTCAAGATATTCATACAGTGCGTTCAAATCGGCCATGGCCGACGTCCTGAATCCTCTCGATTCAAGACTGTCCTTGAGGAATGTCTGGGAATCCGCATTTTGATCGATAATAATGAATTCTTCCATCTCCCGGATCTGCTCTGCAAATTCGTCCTTTTGTTCTGTCTCGAACCCCTGATCTCTTCGTTTCTCATCCGACTTCCGTGCTCCCTCTATGGCAACATACTGCGGATTCAGCGGCACCGCGAGATAGCTTTCCCTCTGGGGCTTGTAAACATCCTTCAGATTTTCGGTAATTTCAAAATCGAAATTGCCCTCGGTCCACGAAAAAAACCCGAAAATGATGTCGTTCATATAGGTTTGTACGACCTCTTCCGCAACATCTTCGTTTATATTTTTTGATTGAATAAGAAATGATTTTGCATCGGAGGTTCCGCTCTTATCTATCTGCCTGTCCAGTTCTTCCATGAGCTTGTCCTCTATAATGCCCTTCTCGTGCAGTAATCGCAGGATATCATTGGAACCGGTACTGTTTGAAGCGGAGATGATCTGGCCGTCGATGAAAACGATCTTTCCCTCTTCTCCTTTCCTTGTCAGATAGAGAATACCGGAGCGCCTGCTCAAACTGAGGATTTGGAGTATATCTCCCAGCGCCAGATCTTCAAGGCTACCAATTAAACTCATGTATTTTGTTTTTCTCCTCTTCTGTTCTCTCGTACTTTTCCTATCATACCCTATGTCCTGTGTAAAGCAACACTCAGACTCGCGGGCATGCAGTTCTCCCTGAGTAAAATGGATTTCCGCGAACAGAGGCCACGATTGGCTGTCGTGGATTATAACGATATAAAAGTATCAGCGAATGGTTTTAGATTGCCGTCTTTTGTTAAGAAAAGTACCTGGGTTTCCTTTGAGAGGTTTTTTACCATACGGTAAACTGCGGCTCTGTTGGCATCGTCGAGCAGCATAATGGGGTCATCCATGACAAGAGGCCATGGCCACTTCTCGGCGGCAAGTTCCGAGACGGCCACAATCATGGAGAGCATGCCCCTTTCCCGGACCGAACCCGATACATTGTTCAATTCAACTTCTCTGCCCGTATCCGTGATGCAAACGATCCTGTTGTCTAGGATCGAAATTTCCCGAAATTTACCGAAGGTCAGCGTTTTAAAATGGGAGCTCGCAGTTGTTCCTATGAGAGACAGAATTTTGTCTTTTCCTTCCCCGGTAATGTCTGCTATGCTGTTTATATTCTTCATAAAAGCCGGCACCGGCACCTCCAGGGGCTTCCGGACTTCTTCATGGTGTTTTTGCTGCACCGGGGGTTCTTTTTTTTGTTGCACCGCTTCGTTCCCCATCTTGCTGAGTTTGTTTTTCAGGCTTTCTATCTGCTGGGATATCGAGTAAGGGTCCATGCCGGACATTGCCATCGTCCTTACTTCTTCCTGCACTGCTTCCAGATCCGATTTTAGCTTGTCCTCCCGTTGTTTGAGAATATCCGGCCCGTTCTCGGTTACTGCGGTGTTATACCTCGACTTGGCCTTTGCAAATTCCTCGAGAACCTCCCTGTACCTCTTGATGCCTTCTTTCAATGAGGCGGGCGATTCGAGTTTCATGGAGCTTATGATGCTCTTAATAACAGAGCCTTCAATTTCATATTTATTCCTCTGCTCTTTTATCTGTTTCTCAAGTGCGGCAACAGCCTCTTTTCTTTTTTTGATTTCTCCTCTTTTCCCCGCATCTTTCCAGAGCGCATATCCCATCGTACCCAGGCCGGCAAACACACCCGCCGAGAAGTACATACCCCAGGAACCTGCAAAGATTGATAAGAGGACGGGTATCACGATAAACGATAAAACCAGTCCGGCGCCTGCAATAAATATTTTATCCTTGTAAAAGGGAGGCATATCCGCGCTCACCGATTCATACTGCGACCTCTGCCGCTCTATCTCGTCTATTTCTTTTTTTATCCTTCCTTCAAATTTCAAGTATTCATCTATCTTGGTCTCGATATCGTCGGGTAAATCCGAGAACTTGTTCAAGGTGTTTACCTGTTTTTCTATGTCCTGCAATGTCGTTTGGAGACCGCTTATTGTCCTGATTTTATCCTGAACGTCGGTAAGCTCCGATTCCAGTTGTTCTGCCTTGTCCTGCTTCTCTGTCGCAGCAGACGCGCTTTTAAGCTCACTCTCGAGCTTTCCGATTTCCGAACGGATCTCTTCCTCGGTCATGGCATTTTGATGCAGGTCTTCGCCCGCGGCATAAGACGAGGGCTCGAAGTCATCTGCACCGCCGAAACCGGTGTTTACATCTCCGGTTAGGGTAAATTGCTCCGGCTCCCGGGGAATCGGGGACTCCTCATTCGGAGATGAATCCATACTGCTGTAAGGATTGATCAGGAACAGGTCTTTGTACACGTCCAGGGGTTTGAACAAAAGATCCCGTTTGAAAAATTCCCTTATCTCTTTTTTATCCTTTGAAACAGAGTCGAATTTCTTGGTCTCCTGGTTGTATTTCGACAACAGTACCGCATCGGAGCTTACGTCCATAAGAAGCCTGAAATTATCCGGGCCGTCTCTCAGGGTTATGCCGAGTCTTGTCTCCTTTGCACCGTCGCTTACCAGTCTTTCCTGTTGCTCTCCGGTCAGGGAAAGCAAAAAGAAAAGGGCATCTGCTATCGTCGTTTTCCCTTTCTCATTGCCGCCAAAAAATACATTCAACCCGTTGCTCAGCTGGAACCGTATCGGTTCCCTGAATCTTCCGACCCCCTGAAGGATAAATTCCTTTATTACCATTGAGTCTTATGCGCTATTTCGTATCGCCCGCAACCGGCTGCCCGGCATTCGCTTCCTGTTCAAGGAGTTCTGTGTCTTTCATTCGCTTCAGTCTGCTCGATTTTGAACTCAGCCCTCTTAAATAATATAACTTCGCTCTTTTGACCTTCATTCTCTGGACAACATCGACTTTCTCTATGAACGGAGAGTAAAGCGGAAAAATCCTCTCGACGCCGACGCCGTAGGATACTTTCCTTATGGTGAAGTTCGTGTTAATACCCCCGCCGCTTATACCGATCACCACGCCTTCGAATTGCTGGACCCTTGTCTTATCGCCTTCTTTGTATTTGGTAAACACCTTTACCGTGTCGCCTGCCCTGAAATCCATCCGTTTCTTTTCACTGCCCGTTATCTCTTTTTCCATGAATGTGAGATTGTCCATTTTTCCTCCTAATTTGTTTTCTCTATGGTTTCAATAATGCGTAAAATATCCCGATCCTGTTTAGCCTTTTCCAGAAGGTCCGGCCTTTTGTCAGCGGTCAGCCTGACCGATTGTTCCATACGCCATTTTTCCACTTCCTTGTGATTGCCGGATAATAATACCGGGGGTACTTCGTGACCCTCGAACGTCCTCGGCTTTGTATACTGCGGGTATTCCAGCAGCCCTTTCTCATAGGATTCACTGACGATGGATTCCTCATTGCCGACAAAACCCGGTACCAGTCTCGAAACACTTTCTATAAAAACGAGCGCTGCTGCCTCGCCTCCGGAAAGCACATAGTCGCCTATCGACAATTCTTCGTCCGCATAAAAGGCAGGCACCCTGTCATCGATGCCCTCATACCTTCCGCACACCAGGACAAATTTCCTCGATTGGGAAAACCGCTTTGCCGCATGTTGATCGAACCTTTTTCCCTTGGGGGAAAAGACGATGACCTTATATTCTTTATCATCCGCCCTGGCGTATCGTATAGCAGACACAATGGGTTCCGGCTTCATGACCATACCGGCACCTCCGCCATACGGCGTATCATCGACTGTTCTGTGTTTATCATGTGCAAAGTCCCTTATATCCGTTATATCTATTTTCAGATTACCTTTGCCTATCGCCTGCTTCAGCAAGCCATCCATAAATGGTGATGCGAAGTATTTTGGAAAAATACTCAGGATCTTAAAATGAAGCATACAACATCGCACTACGTAATACGTTAACGGTTCGGTAAACCGTTCAATCCAATATTTCCAGCACGAATCTCTTCTTCAGCTTATTACCGGCAGCACTCAGGATAGTCCGTATGGCCTTCGCCGTTTTTCCTTCCTTACCGATTACCTTACCCATGTCTTCCTTATCAACCCTGAGTTCAATGACCGATGTGTGCTCACTTTCTATGATCTTAACCTCAACCTTCTCCGGTTTATCAACGAGCTGCTTTGCAATGCTTTCTACCAGGTCCTTCATGGCTAACCTCCATCATACGATCTTTTGAGCCTCCAGTAAGCTCTTCACCCGTGAAGAGAGTTGGGCGCCTTTCCCTACCCATTGTTTTATTTTTTCAGCATCGATCTTGAGCGTGTACGGATCCGTTTTGGGGCTGAAATTCCCCAGCACCTCGAGTACCCTGCCGCCAGCCGTATACCGGGAATCTTCAACGACGATTCTGTACTGCTGAATATGCTTTCTGCCGAATTTTTTAAGCCTGATTGCTATCATCCTTTTTCCTCCATTCCTAATGTAGATATTTCTTTATTCCTTTTATACCACCTTTTTGAAGAATGTCCATCATACGCTGTGATTCATAAAAGCGCTTTATAAGCCTGTTCACGTCCTCCGGCTTCGTGCCGCTCCCTTTTGCTATCCTCTGTTTCCTTTTCCCGTTCAAAAGATCGGGATTGCTCCGCTCCTGGTTGGTCATGGAATTGATAATCGCTTCATATACTTTCATATCTTTCTTTACCGCATCCGGCTGTATGTTGTTTTTTAACTTGCCGAACCCGGGTACCATATCAAACAACGATTCTATGGACCCGATCCTTTTCACCATCTTCAGTTGCTTTATGAAATCCTGGAAGGTAAACTTTCCCTTTGCAAGATGCTTTGCATCCTCTACGTCTTCCTGCGTTACAACCTCGGTCATTTTTTCTACAAGGCCGCTCAGATCTCCACTGCCGATGATCCGTGCAACGAGCTTGTCCGGATCGAATGGCTCCAGTGCGGAAACAGCCTCTCCGATACCGGTATAAAAAATGGGCTTATCGATAATCTTCCTGAAGGATATGACGGCTCCACCCCTTGTATCACCTTCGAATTTCGTAAATATTGCCCCGTCGTATCCGACTCCCTGCATGAAGCCTTCCGCCATTTTGAGGACATCGTGTCCCATCATAGAATCAACGACTAGTACGGTCTGCGCCGGATTCAGCGTTTCTTTCACCTGTTTGAGTTCGCTCACCAGTGCCGTATCGATATGCAGTCTGCCCGCCGTATCGACGATGATAAAATCGCAACCCTGGCGTGCGGAAACGAGCCGCAGGTCCTTCAGCGCTTCGTATCCTTTCGAGGAAATATCCTCGTTCACGGGGAACCCGTTTGCCTTTGCAAGCGTAATGAGCTGCTCCTGTGCGGCTGGCCGGTTGAAATCAATGGACACGAGGTACGGCTTTAACCCCTTCTTGTCCTTCATATACTTTGCAAGTTTGACCGCTGTTGTGGTCTTGCCCGTACCCTGAAGCCCGACCAGCATGACAATGTCGCCGGTTCCGTTGATTTTGACGGGTGCGGGAGCACCCATGATGCTGATCAGCTCGGACTTCAGGATACCGAGGAGGTACTGCGACGGATTGATGCTTTTCGATAATTCCTCGCCCATGACCTTTTGCTTGACACTTTCGAGCAGCTCTTTTACGACGCGGTAATGAACATCCGCTTCAAGCAGGGCAATCCTGATGTCTTTCAGGGCATCGTCTATGTCTTGTTCCGAAAGCAATCCCCTCTTGGACAGTTTTTCAAAAAGTTTTGTAATTTTTTCCTGAAGAAACTCTAACATTTATACTCCGTTTTATCGAACTTATCTTTCTATTTTAGAAAAAGTGGCTTGTCAAGGATATGCAGCTACTTATTGTTAAAACGTCCGATTGAAATTATCGACGCATTTTTTATCATCCGGGCTCAATAGATGCCGGGAATTATTCTCCGGGGAACACGGCGCACGTACTCCGTCCATAGGCCGCCGTACTTTGCCGCGCACCGGCGCTCGTCGGAACGCTCTCTCGGAAAGAGCAATGCGATGTAATACAGGGGATACAGCCATGCCGCCCATAACGCCGGCCGGCCCAGAACCAGGGTCAGGCCAACGGCCATCAGGATCTCGCCAAGGTAGTTTACGTGCCGGGCAACCTTCCAGAACCCGCTGCACAGAAGCGTATGCCTGCCATCGCTCAGAACCCCGGGTTTCATAATACCGAGGAATGCATGGTCCGGCCTGGTTTTGAAATAAAATTTCTGCATGTTTGCACCCCGGGAAAGCATCCAGCCCGCGAAAAAGATGCAGGTGTAGATTACGAGGAGCCACGAGGCGGTAACCGGGCAGGGCAGATCCACCGCCGCCCATAGTCCAATCATATAGAAATAAGGATAGAAAGCAAGACTGCCCCATCCGAGCTTGAAACCCACGCGTTCGGCGAAGATATCATAGGTATAGAGGTGTACCCGCTCAAATATGAGATAGTCGATCACAAACCAGAAAAGAAGAAAGCTATACAACAGTACTCCCTGCGACTGGCCCATTCCAAATATCAGCAGGTGATGCGCCAGAAAGGAGCTGATATTCAAAGCGAGCAGGATCGCACCTGCCAGATAGAGAAACATCTTGGCATCGACCCGGCCGCGAAAAAATTGGATGTTTTCGGATCGTCCCGAATAGAGATCGGAAATAAATTTCCGTCCCGTACCTTTGGCCGGTAAAACGACAGCAACACTGAAGAGCACCCCCAATACGCAGGCGCCTGTGAGACTCGACCAGCGGTGTAAATAGAGCCAGTCCCAGGGCAGTAAGCCCGAGTATCCAATGAGCGCCCATACAGCGGCGGTCATCGCCATGACCGGCAGTCCATTGAGCCGGTACCGGAGCGGTTCGCCTGTACGGGTGTCGTGTACATAGCCCGTGATCTTCCGTGCGGGAAGTCCAAGATGCATGACCAGGATGAACGCAGAAATAACCCAGGGCGCAAAGAATCCGGCAAGAAATCCCTTCACGACGAAACCTTCGGTGTTCCAGACCGGGCAAGGTCCTTTGTGGAACCTGCCATGATACCGATAGCCGCTTTGCGCGGCAGCAGGCGGCCCATAATCGCGTAAGCCACTCCATTGATAAACCCAGGAACGACCAAAGGCTTGCGTCCCAAAGCCCGCAGCGTCTTCTCGACAACAACCCCGGGATCAAGGGTACCCGGGGCATCCTTGCCCACCGTATTCGCATAACCCGGTGTGCGTACAGCTCCGGCGAAACATGAGATTACCTCTATCCCTTTATCCTTGAGTTCGTACCACAAGCCTTCCGCTAAAACCCTGTTGAATGCCTTACTTGCGGCGTAGGCCGCTATTCTCGGTGTTCCCTGGTTACCGGCGAGTGAGGACATCAGAATGACCGCTCCGCGCTTTCGCTCAACCATGGAGGGCAAGACCATCCGCAGCAGGGTAACCGGTCCCCGCACATTGACATCCACCACCCGCATGAGGTCCGGGATATCTGCACCGGCAAAGTCCCCGACCGGTGCATGGGCTGCGTTGTACACAAGCATGCCGAGATCGAGTCTTGAGGTCACGCGCCGCAGGTTTTCAAGAAAATCCGGCACTGCGAGATCACCGTCCGCACAGAGCGTTTCTATGCCAAACCGTACGCGTAAATCCTTCGCGAGTTCATCCAGTAATGTCTTTCTTCTTGCTACCAGCACGAGGTTCATGCCGCGCTGTGCCAGGGCATGTGCGAACGCCACACCAATGCCCTCGGACGCACCAGCTACCAATGCCCATTCACCATACCGGTCCGGAAACCCGTTATGACCTGTCCGGCCGGTGCTTGTGGTATGATTTAACATTATTATCCTTTTTTGCCTGTTATCTTACCGGCGCTCCCGACAGTCCTATCCCCTGCATCCGTACTGTTTGACATGCCCATCCTGCGAAGATTCGACAGATCGGTTCACCGGAAAATCCTTTTGTTTTTTCTGAAACGATTGTTTCATGCAATCACAACAGACCATCTTTTTCAACCGTTTGAACAGGTTGCGGCGGTCCATGATTTTTCCGTTTTTTCCAAAAACCACGGCAGACATGCCCTCGTGCGTCCTTGACACTCCTCACTGCTTGTGGTTTTAATGGAGTATGGAAGAAAAGCGGCAGCCACAGCCAGACAAAAAAGAAATCAAATTTGTTATTTCACCCGAGATAGAGCGGCACATGCAGATCCTGCGCAAGGATCCGAAATCCCCTGTCTTCGCAATACTGAGCGAGGCTTACAGAAAGGGAGGCCTGCTGGACGAGGCGATAGCTACGGCCGTTGAGGGATTAAAGTTCAACCCGAATTATATAAGCGGAAGGGTTGCTCTGGGCAGGGCATATTTTGATAAAGGCGAGATGGACAAGGCCATAGAAGAGTTGAAAAAAGTCATAAAATCAACGCCGGACAATATTATATCCCACAAGCTTATAGCGGATATCTATATAAAAAAATCAGATGCGTCCTCTGCACTGCAGGAATTAAAAACCATCCTTTATTTGTCACCCGATGATAAGGAAGCAAAAACATTGATGGCTGCCTTATCAAAGCCATTGCCTGCGGAAGAAAAAGAACCGCGGGCTGCAGAGCCTCCCGTACCCGAACAGCAGGCGGAAAGACCTGTGGAACAACCACAAGAGCCCTTAACGCAGGAACATAAGGAAACGCCTGTTGTACCGCAGCACATTGAGGAAAAGGGCACGCCGGAAATTGAACATCCCACAGAAGCCGGGCTGGCAGAACCCGGGCACCGGGTTGGAGAACAGGGCCATGGGCCTGCGGAAGAACCGACTGTCATTGCTCAGACAACTGAAACAGAACCGGAACGTAAGGTAACAACAGAGCCGCAAAACGAAGTTATACAAAGTCCGGAAATCGATCAGCAAAAACCGGATGAAGAACCTGCTGCCGGAGCGGCAGGGAACGTGCCGTCGATAGACAGTGAGCTGGAAAACGCCCTGAACAATCCGATAAGCGAATCAAAAACAGACGAAATACCGGTTAAACCGGAACAGGACATTATAGAACCTGAAGTCCCGGGCACCCCGGTCCAGGAGCCGGATCAAAAAACAGTGTTTACCGGAACAAGGGCAGATGATCAAGCCGGTACAAAAGAAGAACAGCTCGAGGCTGTTTTCGAGGACTTGGCACAGACTGCCGAAACCCCATCCCAGCCGCAACAAAGAGAAGAAGAGCCGCAGCCTTCCGGGGTTGAACACATTCAAACCCAGGAAATTGATGAAATTGAGATAGCGTCACCTCATACCGATGCACCAGAACCCGCTTCTTCATTGCAGGAACAAGCATCATTGGAAAATCAAAAAACTTCCGAACTGCATGGAGAGGATATCCAGACCGTAACCATGGCGGATCTCTACATTAAGCAGGGACATCTCGACAAGGCATACCACATTTACAGGACAATTCTTTTAAAAGCACCGGATAGCCCGGTCATCAGGGCAAAACTCGTAAAAGTTAAAAAACTTATGGAGTCGAAACAGCAAGAGGAACTCGACAAAAAGAAGCTTGAAGCATTAAGGGAACACGAACCAAAACCAGCGGTGATAGCGGAACAATCCGACACCATGAAGGATAACATGAAAAGACTGAACGCTTGGCTGGAAAAAATCAAAAAGGGAGGATAAATGGCATTTTTAGATATCCTGAAGCAAATAGTCGATAGTTTTGAGGGCTGTATAGGCGGTATAGTAATCGGTATAGACGGGATAGCCGTCGAGCAATACATGAAGGGAAATGAGAACATAGATTTTCAGAATATCGGCGCAGAATATATGAATCTTATGAAAACCGTTACGGACACATCAAACACCCTGGGATTCGAAGAACCCGAGCAGCTTATTGTTGAATACCGTGAAACCACCCTGATTGTGCGCAGCATAAACAAAGATTATTTCGTGATACTGGCTGCAAAAAACAGCGGCAATGTGGGCAAGGGGCGGTTTCTCCTCAGAAAGAATATCCTTAATTTCTCCAAAGAATTCTGATCGTTCGATAAAAACATCAGGACTCTGCATTTTTTATGAACCAGCCTTTAAAAACGCTGCTGAAATTCCTCGACCGGTTGAATCTCGACGCCGCTGTCGTCGTCTCGAGGTCTAATAAGTTTTATCTCACCGGTTATGAGTACGATGAAGGCTACCTCCTCATCAACGCTTCGGGCATACGGTTATTCGTCGATCCGAGGTTCAGCATCTATGCACGGAAGCAGGTTTCTGATGCCGAGGTAATCGAATCAAGGCAGCCGATGATTGAACTGAACAGACATTTACGGAAATCAAAGCATATAGGTTTTGACGGATCCGCACTCCTGCATAAAGACTTTATGATACTGACATCGGAATTAAACGGGAAAAAGTTTCTCTTTATAGACCAGTACCTGTTGAAGATGCGGGCGGTGAAAAGCACCGGTGAGATTAGCCATATCAAGAAGGCTTCCTCTATATCCGGTGCCGCAATAAAACGATTGATATACAGGCTGTCGTCCGGCTGGACCGAAAAACAGGTGGCAGCAATGCTCAACCTCGAGCTTATAAATTCCGGGGCTGATGATATCTCTTTCGATACGGTTATCGCTTTTGACGAGCGTGCAGCCTATGCACATGCCCTGCCATCAAATACGGTAACACTCAGGGACAAGCGGCTGATCCTCTGTGACTTTGGCGCCCTGTACAAAGGGTACCACTCGGATGAAACTCACACCTTTTTCGCCGGAACTCCGGGCAGGGATGAGAAAAAAGTATACGATGCCGTGCTCGGTGCGCATAACAGGGCTATCGATGCCGTTAAACCCGGCATGAAGGCATCCGAACTCGACAGGGTGGCAAGGGGCTTCCTTGACAAACAAGGGTATGGCAAATACTTCGGTCATGCACTCGGTCACGGGGTAGGACTGGACGTTCATGAATCGCCGTCCATATCGTACCGATCGAAGGATATTTTGAAATGCGGTATGGTCTTTACCATTGAACCCGGCGTGTACATACCGGACTGGGGTGGCGTACGGATAGAGAGTATGGTATATCTTTCCGATAGCGGGAAAGAGGTTTTAACCGGGAGACATAATCCTGTTCTAAATCTGGAGGTGTAATGGATATTCATGAAATAGAAGAACTTATCGGACTCATCGAAAACAAAGATATCATGGAGATAGAATACAGCAAAGGCGATGAAAAGATAAGGATAGTCAGAGCAGTTGAAATTACAAAGAAGGCCGGCAAAACACCGCAGGAAAGACCTGATGAGATGCCGGGGACCCTCCATCCGGACACGGATGAAGGAAATGCTTTTATCAGCGTGAATTCTCCGTTCGTCGGCACATTTTACTGTGCACCCTCGCCGAGTGAAAAGCCCTTCGTTGAGATTGGAACTAAAGTCAAAAAAGGGCAGACCATCGGGATCGTTGAGGCAATGAAACTCATGAATGCAATAGAGGCGGACGCCGACGGCGCTATTAAACAGATCCTGAAGAAGGACGGCGATCCTGTAGAGTTCGGGGAGCCTCTTTTTATCATAGACCCCGAAGGCTGACAGTGTTTACCAAGGTACTTGTTGCAAACAGGGGCGAGATTGCAATAAGGATCATTCGCGCTCTCAAGGAACTCGGCATACGGTCCGTGGCTGTATACTCTACGGCGGATAAGAACGCTTTGCACACGAGAATTGCCGATGAAAAGGTCTGCATAGGTTCCGCACAGAGCAAAAACAGCTACCTCAATGCGCCTGCCCTCATCAGTGCGGCACAGATAAAAGGGGTCGATGCCATACATCCGGGCTACGGTTTTCTGTCCGAAGATGCCGGTTTTGCGGAGGTATGCGAAGCTGCGGGCATAAAGTTTATAGGACCCAAACCCCAGGACATAGAGCTTATGGGCAACAAACTCAAGGCGCGGGAGCATGTAAACAAGCTTGGCATCCAGGTAATGCCCGGCACGTTTCAGGAGATAGAGGACGAACAGCACGCCATCCGGATTGCGAAAGAGATCGGCCTGCCCCTCATGGTCAAAGCAGCTGAAGGAGGCGGTGGAAGGGGTATGAAGATCATCTACGACGAAGACCAGATACCGAATATCATCAAGATCGCCAGGGCAGAGGCAAAGACCGCGTTCGGCAACACCTCGTTGTACATAGAAAAATACTTTGAGAACGTACGCCATGTCGAGATCCAGATTATCGGGGACGGGAACGGAGGCGTTGTTTCCCTTGGAGAGAGGGAGTGTTCCATACAGAGGAGACACCAGAAGTTTATAGAAGAGTCCCCGTCGGTTGCAGTGGACGATAAACTCAGGAACAAAATGAACGATGCGGCACTCAGGATCACAAAGCATATCAATTACCGCGGGGTCGGCACCATAGAATTCCTGCTTGATGAAAAGGGAAAGTTCTATTTCATGGAGATGAACACCCGGCTTCAGGTAGAACATCCGGTAACGGAGTTTGTTACGGGCATGGACATCGTGGCCGAACAAATAAACATAGCCGGCGGGCAGAAGATGTCTGTCTCGCAAAAAGATATAAAACTCAAAGGACACGCCATTGAGTGCAGGATAAATGCCGAAGACCCGGAAACCCTTGTTCCCTCTTCCGGTATAATCCATACCTATATACAACCCGGAGGTCCATGGGTACGGGTTGACGGCCATGTCTATTGCGGCTATGAAGTGCCTCCCTATTATGATTCACTCATTGCGAAGCTCATCGTCTGGGCCGAGGACCGCGACAGTGCCATCAGGCGGATGCAGAGGTCACTCGATGAGTTCATCATAGAAGGCATAAAAACAAACATCCCCCTTCACAAGAAGATACTTGCGAGCAAGGAATTCCTGCTCGGCAACATATCCACACGGTTCATAGAAAAATTTATTTGATATGAACCGGATGAGGTACCTTGGCTTTTCCAGCCTTGAACCCGCCTTAACTATGGCGATCGATGAAATCCTTTTCAGCAGGGCAGTGGAAAACAACGGCTTCGCATCCCTGAGGTTTTTTACCTTTAACAAACCATGCATCTCGATCGGCAGGAACCAGCGGACAGAAAACCTGCCCGCGGGTTTTATCCGGGACGACACGGAGATCGTAAGAAGACCTACCGGGGGCGGTGCCGTATTCCACGGCAGCGACCTGTGCTACAGCATTGTTATGCCGGAAGCCTACCTTGGAAAGGCCGGCTCGCTGTTGAAGAGCTATAGTATGATAACCCATGGACTGAAAGACGGATTTACCTTATGCGGTATCGATGTCCAGTACGGGAACAGCACCATGGATTCCGAACAACCGCTCTGCTTCAACCAGGCTCTTTCGTACGAATTGACCGTGAGCGGTAAAAAACTTGTCGGGAGTGCTCAGAGAAGGGCAAAGGGCATACTGCTCCAGCAGGGCTCCATAGCACATGATCACAGGGTAACACAGGACATTCTTATCAAGGCACTGCTTGAAGGATTGAAGTCCTCCCTGCACATAGAATATGTCCGTGAGCCGTTGACTGAAGATGAGATAACGGCATCAAGAGCACACATTCACCTTTTTTCGGTTTAACCCGTTTTTTTTACGGATAATAGATCCCGCCCGGCACGAACGCCCGGGATGAGCCTGTTATTTTTTTGAAGCTTACCGGTATTTTATTGATCCCGAGATACCCGAGGTATGCGAAGAGCATGGGTTCTATTGCGGAAGAGCTGTAGCCGAGTTCTTCTACGGTCTTTATAGTGACCCCCGGCATCAACCCGGAAAGCTGTTTCAGTATGGCTCCGTTGCGGGCGCCGCCGCCGCACACGATAAGACGCTTCATGCGCCCTTTGACAAAACGCTGTATGTTGTAGGCAATAGCATGTGCCGTAAAAGCGGTTAATGTCGCAATGGTTTCGATATCACCCGAAGGCACGGCATTCGCCGCAAAATAGGACATATTGTAATACTCCCGCCCCGTGCTTTTGGGCGGTGTTTTTTTGATAAAACGATCGCGCATGAGCCGTTCAAGCAATACAGCATTTACACCCCCCTTGCTGGCAAACCTTCCGTTTCTGTCAAATGCTTTTCTTCCCTGTGTGTAGGATTCAACAGCCATGTCGATCAGCCTGTTCCCGGGGCCTGTATCAAACCCGTAGACTCTGGAAAAATCGTCCTGCAAGGGTATCACGGTTATATTGGCGATGCCTCCTATGTTCAGGACAACGGCGGGTGCGAACTTCCTGAACAGTTCGAAGTGGAGAACCGGTGCAAGGGGTGCGCCCTGGCCGCCGGAAGCGACATCCTTCTGTCTGAAATGCGCGACAACCGGTATGCCGGTCATCTCTGCAACAACAGACGGACTGCCGAGCTGAATCGTTGTACCGGCCGCAAACCGTCTACTCCCGGAGCGTCCCGGTGCATGCCAGACCGTCTGTCCGTGGGAGCCGATGCAGGCGACAGCAGATCGTTTTATACCCGAGGACTGCATGGCTTTTGTTACGGCACCGGAAAATGCAATGCCAAGACCGGAATCGAACCGTCCTGCCATGTCGAACCATGCCGGAGCTGTGAGCGTATTTGCAGAATCAACCAGATTCAAATACAAGCGCTTGAGCGGTGCGGGATAAGGATAGGTGCCTGACCACAGAAGTTTAACCGGAGGATGAGGACCTGTCCTTTCGAACTCCACCATCGCGACATCGATTCCATCGGCCGATGTCCCTGTATTGATACCAATGACAATCATAAAGCTTCCTTAAAATCCATAGAGGAATACTATCACAAGCAGGCTACAAATCAAAACCCGTTCGATACCGGAAGGGGTTCCGGTAATTCTTTTCTTATAAAAATGTTTGACTTGCACGGTGGTTGACAGATAGTATGGCAGCAAGCGATGGAGTTCGCTTCATAATATCCGTGATAGAATTAAAATGGATTGATAACTCCTACCAATGATGTTGGTAGGAGTTATTTTTTTATGGAGGTTAGATGGATAGAGTTACAACTTTGTTGAACACAATAGCCGGAATAGCCGGGAACGTACAGGACGAGCAGATACAGAGGGTTGCGGTATCGAATATCGATAAACTTGCAAAACAGCATCTGAACCTTGTGGTACTCGGACAGTTCAAAAGGGGGAAGACCACCGCAATAAATGCCCTGCTTGGCGAGAATGTGCTGCCTTCTGCCGTTATACCTCTAACCTCGATCATTACGCGGCTTAACTATAATGCGGACAAGACCGCTACGGTAAAATTCACCAAGGGGACTACACGGGATATATCTTTCAATGAAATCAGCGATTATGTTACCGAGAGGGGCAATCCCAACAATAAGAAAGGGGTTGATCACGTGGAAATAGGATATCCCTCGGAATATCTGAGACAGGGGATTATTTTAGTGGACACGCCGGGTATCGGGTCTACCTTTGCACACAACACGGCAGTTGCGTATGATTACCTGCCGAGTATGGATGCTGGTATATTCGTCGTATCGGGAGACCCTCCTTTGAGCGAAGCCGAATATACGTATCTCGACTCGATAAAAGATTATATCGATAAAATATTTTTCCTTTTCAACAAGATCGATATCATGAGCAAACATGAATACCGGGAATCGTTAGACTTTACAAAAGACTTGATACAAAAGAAGCTGGGCATCAGCTACATCAGGATATTCCCTGTTTCCGCACGTCAGGCATTGCAGGCCAAGCTGGAGAGAAGCAACGAACTCTATCTAAAGAGCAATTTCCGGCAATTCGAGGAATCGCTTGAATATTTTATCAGACAGGATAAATCCGACGTTCTTGCTGCCTCAACAATGAACCGGGCATTAAACCTCGCAAAAGATCTGACGATGCACATAGATCTCACCATCAATGCGGTCAATTCGCCTCTTGATGAATTGAAAAATAAGATAGGCTTACTGCAGAACAAGGTTCATGAAATAGATAAAAAGATCGGGGATATGGATCTGCTGGTTGAAGGAGAAATAAAGTCATTAAAAGCAAGTATTGAAAATAACATAGAACAATTCACAATACAGGCATCTGCCCGTCTGAAAGACGGCCTGTCCAGTTTGGCATATTCTGACAAGCATAAGGAAGATATCCTCCGTACACTGACGGAATACCTTAAAAAGGGCATAGAGGAGGAGTTTTCACAATGGTTTAAAGCCGAGGAACAGAGAGTATATCAAGAGATATCACGCACTCTCATGAACTATGCAAGGTCCGCAGATGATGATATAAACAACGTAAGGCAGATAGCTGCAGACCTGTTTCAAATTCATGCCGAAAGGACCGAAGATATAACCTCCATGGACCCCTATAACAGGCTTTGGTACAAGGTGGATGATATTATTTCATGGGGTATTGATACTATACCTATGATCCTGCCGAAGTTTTTCTTCAAGAAGTACATAGTAAAACAAACGGAAAAGCGGATAGACGAAGAGATCGACAGGAATTCCGGAAGGGCGCGGTACGATCTGTTCAGAAGGATCGACAACGCGAGAGACAAATTCACAGATGAACTGGGAAACAGGAAATCCGCGGCAATCGGAGGCATTCTATCGGCAGTAACAAGGGCAGAACATCTCAAGACAATCAACGAACCTGAAGCAAGGGAGAAGCTGAAAGTACTCGAAGATTACCTTGTGCAAATAAAGGCACTTGCC
>JAKAHI010000154.1 GCA_021815065.1 bacterium
GGAAATGAAAAAAGGAGATGGTATGTTTCACGGAACAACGATTATAGGTGTACGGCACAAGGGAAAGGTCGTCCTGGCAGGTGACGGACAGGTGACCATGGGGGATACTATAATGAAGCATTCGGCAAAAAAGGTGCGGAGGCTTTATAACGATACCGTTCTTGTCGGCTTTGCAGGCTCGACAGCGGATGCGTTTACCCTTTTCAACAGATTCGAGGGAAAGCTCGAAGAGTTCAGGGGGAACCTCCTCAAGGCCGCTGTGCAACTTGCAAAAGACTGGCGGACTGATAAGATCCTGAGAAGGCTCGAGGCCCTTCTGATTGCAGCGGACAAATCAACTTCCCTTGTACTCTCCGGGACAGGGGATGTCATAGAACCCGACGATAACCTCGTCGCAATAGGATCCGGAGGAAGCTACGCATTGTCTGCGGCGCGGGCAATGGTAAGGTTTTCCAATCTTGAGGCAAGGGAAATAGCCGAGAATGCAATGAAGATTGCATCGGAGATATGTATTTACACCAACAGCACTATTACAATAGAAGAACTATAAAGAGGTAAAACAAGATGAGAAAACCGAGGAACGCCGTCGTTGCGGCAGACAAACTTGAACAGATTGAACCGAGCGATACCCTGCTGCCTGTGGCAATAGTCCAGGAGTTGAACAGATATATTGTCGGTCAGAAAGATGCCAAGAAAATGGTTGCAATAGCACTGCGCAACAGATGGAGAAGGCAGCATGTGCCGGAAGAAATACGGGATGAAATAGCCCCCAAGAATATCATCATGATAGGTCCGACCGGTATCGGCAAAACAGAGATAGCACGCAGGCTTGCAAAGCTTGCCCAGGCGCCATTTCTCAAGGTCGAGGCTTCAAAGTACACCGAGGTCGGTTATGTCGGCAGGGACGTGGAATCGATAGTAAGGGATATCGTCGAGATCTCCGTAAAAATGGTCAGGGAAGAGGAAGAAGACAACTTATTGCCGAAGGCCGAAGAGCTCACGGAAGAGAGACTTCTCGATCTTTTACTGCCTGTCAAGAAAAAACCTGCGAACAACAAGCCCCCGGAAACAGAGCAGAAAATGCTCGAGATCGTCGAAGACGCCAAGAGCACACGGGAAAAGTTCAGGACGATGCTCAGGGACGGCAAGTTCGACAACCGCTATGTGGAGATGGACATCCAGTACATGCCGATGCCGGTCATAGAGGTCTTCTCCGGTATGGGCAGCGATGAGATGGAGTTCAACCTGCGGGAGATGTTCGAAACCATGCTGCCGAAGAAAACAAAGAAGAAAAAGATAAAGATCATGGAGGCACGGGAGCTTATCATCCAGCAGGAGCTCGAGAAGCTTGTGGACATGGACAAGGTCGTACGGACAGCCATAAAAAAGGTAGAGGAATCCGGGATCGTATTTGTAGACGAGATAGACAAGATAGCAAGCAAAGAATCGGGTTACGGACCCGATGTGTCGCGAGAGGGTGTCCAAAGAGACCTGCTGCCGCTCATTGAAGGGACAACCGTGATGACAAAATACGGAATGGTAAGGACGGACCACATGCTGTTTATAGCTGCGGGTGCCTTCCACGTCAGCAAACCATCGGACCTTATCCCGGAATTGCAGGGAAGGTTTCCGATCCGGGTAGAACTCGAGCCTTTGACAAAAGAGGACTTCATCAGAATACTGACAGAGCCGGACAACGCCCTGACAAAGCAGTACATAGAGATGATGAAAACGGAAAACGTGGAACTCGTTTATACAAAAGATGCCATAGAAAAGATTGCGGAGATTGCGAGTATCAGCAACGACCGGCTTGAAAACATCGGCGCAAGAAGACTGCACACGGTCATGGAAAGGCTGCTGGAAGACATATCGTTCGACACGTCGAAATACAAAGACAGCAAGTTTGTAATCGATGAAAAATACGTCGGAGAAAAGCTCAATCCGATTTTGAAGAACGAGGATCTGAGCAAGTATATACTTTAAAAATGGAAAACAATATTCAAAAGGCGTCTGTTCTCATTGAGGCATTGCCGTACATAAAAAGCTTTTACGGAAAGACGTTCGTGTTCAAATTCGGCGGCCATGCAATGCTCGACGAACAGTTGAAAAACAATTTCGCCCGCGACATTATCCTGATGTGGTACATCGGTCTCAAGCCCGTGGTTGTGCACGGCGGAGGCCCTCAGATAGACGACCTGCTCAAACAACTGGGCAAGGAAAGCAAGTTCATTGACGGACTGCGCGTAACGGACGAGAAGACCATGGATGTCGTCGAGATGGTCCTCGTCGGGAAGATCAATAAGGAAATAGTCGGCCTTATCAATCACCTCGGCGGCAAGGCCGTCGGTATAAGCGGAAAAGACGGCAAACTTTTGATAGCCAAAATGGTAGAGATGAAGAACAGGGAGAGCGGTGATATACTCGACATGGGGAGGACGGGGGACATCGTAAGCGCCGATACAAAGATCATACGGACGCTGGAGCTGAACCACTTTATACCGGTTATAGCTCCGGTCGCTGTCGGCGATGACGGCCGCGCGTTCAATGTAAATGCGGATGTTGCCGCTGCAAAGATCGCCTCGTCCCTGAAAGCCGAAAAACTCATTATGCTCACGGATGTTGACGGTGTACTCGATCAGAGCGGCAAATTGCTGCCGGCGATAAAATCGCAGGATGTCGAAGGCCTTATTAGCTCCGGAGTGATAAAGGGCGGCATGATCCCCAAGGTGAGGTTTGCCGTGGATGCTCTCAAGCATGGCGTAAAAAAATGCCATATCATTGATGGAAGGATCCCGCACGCCGTACTGCTGGAGATATTCACGCCCGAGGGTGTAGGGACCGAGATAACGTAACGAATAGAAATTCAAAACTCAAAATCAAATATACAATATTCGGGAATATGAAGAAATTAAAAATTAATAATTTAAGATTAAAAATAAAAGAGGATAGGAGTAATGAGAAAAGACGGTATCATAAAAATGGCTGATGATTTTATTATGCACACCTACAAGAGGATACCCCTTGTCATAACGAAAGGCAAAGGGATATACCTGTGGGACAACAGCGGTAAACGGTACATGGACTTTCTCGGTGCGCGTGGGGCTGCAAACATCGGTTACTCGAACCCCGACGTCATAAAGGCAATTTCTTCGCAGGCAAAAAAGCTTATCCTGGTAACAAATGATTTTTATACTGCTCCCCAGGCGGAACTCGCCCGGTTGATTACAAAAAATTCTTTTGCGGATCAGGTATTTTTCTGCAACAGCGGTGCAGAGGCAAACGAGGGCGCACTCAAGCTTTCACGGCTCTATTCATACAAAAAGTACGGCCGGGGCAGGTATGTCGTGGTCAGTGCGAACAACTCTTTTCACGGCAGGACGTACGGCACACTCTCTGCAACAGGACAAAAGAAATATCAGATTGGGTTTGAGCCCATGGTGCCGGGCTTCAGGTACGTGGGTTTTAATGATATCGACGACATGCATGCTGCACTGGGGGATGACGTGTGCGCGGTGATCCTTGAGCCCGTTCAGGGTGAAGGCGGCATTTATCCCGCAACAAAGGAGTATATGAGTTTTGTCCGGGAGCAGACGAAGAAAAAGGACATCCTTTTGATTATGGACGAGGTGCAGGTTGGGCTTGGAAGGACAGGCAGGTTGTTCGCTTACGAAAATTATGGAATAAAGCCGGACATTGTCACCATTGCGAAATCCATTGCAGGAGGCGTACCCATGGGGGCAATGCTCGCAACGAAAGCGGTATCCAAATATTTCGACTATGGTACCCACGGCACAACGTTCGGGGGTTCACCCCTTGCCGCAGCAGCCGGGACAGCTTCGATAAATTATATACTAAAGCACAGGCTGTCAGGCAATGCCAAAAGCCTCGGCGCCGCCGCATTAACACAACTGCGGGAGATAAAGAAAAAATATCCGGATAACATAAAAGATATCCGGGGCATGGGACTTGCTCTGGGCACAGAGTTTTATAATCCCGACCATGCGGCAAAGGTTTTTGATGCATGCCTGAAATCTGGTCTTATCGTCAATGTGACCAACGGAACTATCGTCAGGTTTCTGCCGCCGCTTATCATTACCCGGCAGGAGCTGAAAAAGGGCCTGGACCTGTTCGAAAAGGCTGTTGCTTCGGCTCTGCAATAACGACAGTATTTTTCACTCAATTCCGCGATCCTCTCATCCCCATCGCTCATTACATTTACCCGAAAAATGCAATAAGGAAATTTACTTATTCCCGCGATCCACAACCCCCTCATTACCCCCTTGACAGGGGGAAATCATTTCTTGGGGGGCTGAATTTTCTTCTTTTCATTTCCTCTCCTCTTAGGAGAGCGGGGTACCCGTGCGGGGCACGGGTCGGGTGAGGTCTATGGTCGTCTTCATGAGACCTCATCCTCACCCTTCCCTGCCGGGTGGGTACCCCATCGCTCATTGCAATTACTTGTTTATTTTTCAGACGCATTTTGCGGGTTCATTTGATAAAATCAGGCAGGCATGGTAATGTGATCCGGATAAATCCCCTTAGAAAGGACG
>JAKAHI010000155.1 GCA_021815065.1 bacterium
TCCGGGTACGGCTATTTCCGTACCGCCCGCAAGCATTGTATCCTTGCTCACAACGATGGGGCCGTATCCCTTACCCATACTCGCACCGCATGACAGTATCTGATAGTCCTTCGCTATATAGGGATATGCATGCAGTGAAGCCGCAGTTATATCAAGCAAGGTCTGTTCGCCGTTACCCTTTCTCATTGCACGTTTGTTCAGAGACTCTATATCCGTCAGTACGTGCTCAAATTTCATGCCTGTTATGGGCAGTTTATTATGCGTAAGCGCATAAAACATAAACGCATCGTCTGCATCCGGGCTGTGTCCTATTGTCAAAACCTTTTCGCTCATTTCTTATCTTCCTTTTTAGAGTTTTTTTCTTGCCGTACCTTTTCCTTAACCGGCACAGTCTGAATACCGCTGATTACCGGCGTATCGTAACATTCGTCTCCGGCAATGCCTGCGTGTTGTGTTAAAACACCATGGGCAGGTAGCCGTCGTTGATAAACTGGCCAATGGGATCGCCGACATATTCCAGCTTGAATCCGAGAGATGTCAGCTCTTTTCCTATGTTGTGCATGTCCGAAATGGCCTTGCAGGCAACAGGGCTTCCGTTCATCGAAACAATATCGGCGATGATGGACTGCAGCGCCTGATCCGTTGAAGCCAGTTTCTCACTCGGTCCGAACAGTATCAGCTTGAGGTCTTCGAACCTTTTGTTTTTTATGCTGTTTTGCACGAACACCAGTGCCCCGAGCGCCTTTTCTTTGTTCTCCGTTGAAATGATCACTAAAACCTTTTGTTTCATAGAACCTCCTCTTTTTTTAAACACGCTGTTCTGTAACGTCATTGGCGGGATTGAGAGTAATGTATAATCCAATGTATAAAAAAGCAAGGGGAGGAAGCAAGATAACAGATTACGACTGGCTTTAGCCCGGTGATTTCCAAGACCGGTAAAACGGCAGATTATCCGCGAATTTTCATTTTGTATTGAACAAACCATGCTGTCTATGCTAATTGCTCTCTATGAAGTTCTGGATACCGTTTATACTGGTTTTGTCTCTCCTGGCCGTACAAAATGCAAGGGCGCTGGAGCTCTCCTCCCTTTTGACGCAGAAAGGCATTATAAAGTTCAGTGCGGACAAAATTATGTACGATGACAAAACGGGCATCTATGACGCACAGGGCCACGTACACATTGAAAAAGGAAACGCCGTTGTATCGGCGGACAAAATACTCTTCAATTCGAAAACAGAAGACATCGCTGCACAGGGACACGTGAACTGGGCTGTCGGGAACGAGAAGATCAGTGCGGACAAACTGAACATAAACCTGGCAAACCAGACAGGGGTTGTCCATAACGGGTACATTAATATAGACAACGGTACCTATACGATCAAGGGGAAGGTGATCAAAAAACTTTCGGCCGTGCACTTTATCGTAGAGGATGGTTCGCTCACGACCTGCAAGTGCGATCTGGACCGGCCGGCATGGGACATTACAGCAAGACATATCGATGCAACTCTCGGCGGATATGCGAGCTTGAAAGATGCATTTTTTAAAGTAAAAAACCTGCCCATCCTCTACATACCCGTGGCAACAATACCCGTAAAAACAAACAGGGCATCAGGCTTTCTGATACCACAGTACGCTTATTCCGGCTTAAACGGCTTTTCGATCAGTATCCCGTATTTCTGGGCAATATCCCAGGATCAGGATGCTACATTTTCTTTCAATGCCATGACCCAGAGGGGACTTGGAGCGGGCGGGCAATACCGGTATGCGTTGAACGAAAAAGATCACGGGGAGTTCGATGCACAATATTTTAAAGAACTGTTCCGGTCGTACAAGAGAGACCGGTTCTTTTTAGGGGCGAATTATTATCAGGACCTCGTTGCCGGGTTCTTTTCAAAGGGATTGTTGAACTATTACAGCGACCGGCAGTATCTCAGCGACTTCAACACCCTGCTGGAACAATCATCGGTAGAGTATGTCGAATCGATGTTTACCCTGCAAAAAAATTTCAATGATGCGGATGCGATCGCCTCATTGATATACCTCGAGAATATGTGGGCACCCAATAACGATGCAACACTCCAGCAGCTGCCGTTCGGCTCTTTCAGCTATTTCCCGGTGCGCATCTCTTCTGCGCTTCCCCTGTATGCAGAATTCAATACCACGGTTGAAAATTTCATTCGGAGCGACCCTTCACTCCCGAAAGGAGAACGGTACGGCCTGATTCCCGGTCTCTATCTGCCGTTTACGCTCGGTCACTACCTTTATTTCAATTCAGAAGCGCAGTTCAGTGCCTATTTTTATAATGCAGGAGTATACGGTATTTATAAACCCGGCAATATAGCGGCATCCCATTTGTCGGCGGAGATTTCGACAAAGCTTTCCAGAGTCCTGCAGATAAAAATCGGTGCGCTCCAGGCTGTCAAGCACATAGCATCACCGTTCGTAAACATAACGTCGGATCACACCCTGATAAGCAATGAGTCGTACGCTTTCGATGAAGTTGAGAACTCTCCTCTTGAATCGAGGGTCGTTGGTTTCGGCATACGCAACAGTTTCATCGGAAAGGTGAAACCGTATGAAAACATGGTGACCTATCCGGTCATAGGCAGGTTTGACATCACTTCCGGGTATAATCTCATGAACACTGCGAAATCATTGACCGGAACGACCCAGGCCATCAAGCCGTTCCTTCCCATTAACCTTGCGTTCGTGCTTCAGCCTCCAAATTTTTTCAATACGAACATTAATATGTCCGTAGATCCCGCGACCATGAGTCTTACCGAGACGACCGTCATAGAATCAACCAACGATACGAGGGGTGACAGCTTAGCGTTAAGCTATTCGTACCTGCGAAGCATGGTCAGCAGTGTCAATGCATACCTGAATTTCGCATTAACTCAGCATCTTTCGTTCTATGGGAGTGCAAACTATTCTTTTTATAACCGCTCTATGATACAGGATGTTTACGGAATAAAGTTCGGGACAAATGCCAACTGCTGGAGTATCGATGCATCGTACATCCAGAGGCCCTTAACGCCCAACCTGAATACCATCAGCGTTTACCTGACGCTCACCGGTCTCGGCACCATCGGGCATTAACATGATCAAAAAATTGCTCAACGCATGGAATGAACTCTGGAAATATTTCTTTTATATCGGGTTTTCGTACGGTCCCATGGTGTATACCCTTGCACGGATCGAGTTCGTCGAAAAACTGAAGCTGCTGAAAAATAAAGATATAACAGAGGGCATTGCTGTCGGAGAGGTGATGCCGGGTGCGGTGTTTGTCGATTTCGTATCATACCTGGGATTCTTGATAAAAAGAAGAAAGGGTGCGTTTCTTGCCATGATGTTTTTTATAGCACCGTCATTCCTGCTCATGCTTGTCTTGAGCATGCTCTACATGAAGTACGGACAACTCCCCATGATCCAGAACGTCATGCGCGGACTTTCGGCGATCATGATAGCCCTTATTATCAAGGTCATGATCGATATATACAAAACAGGCGTTAAAAATCCCTTGTGTCTTGTCGTATCCGCCATGGCACTGGGTCTTTTGCTGCTGAATGTAAACATCGTTTTGATCCTGCTCACCGGCATCCTTATCATATTTTCGTACGGCATCATCGGTAAGGAACTCGCCGTTCGGGAGGTACACGTCCAATGGCCTTCGGCGACAGGCATATACTCTTTTATAAAAAGCAACATTTGGGTAGTATGGCTTGGAGTGCTTCTGATAGCTTTTAATACCGTTCTCTATCATATTTCGCCCAATATAGCGCTGATGAACGGTAATCTGTTTAAAATAGGCTTATTGACGTTCGGCAACGGCTATACGATGCTGCCGTTCATTTCCAAAGAAGTCGTCAGCACCTATCACTGGCTTACCCCCAAGGAGTTTTCCGACGGTATTGTCATGGGGCAGATAACACCCGGGCCTGTTGTCATCACAGCAACATTTATTGGCTATAAGGTGGGGGGGGTTTTTGGGGCACTCACCGCTACCGCATCCATATTCATGCCGTCAACCATACTGGTGGCTCTTGTTGCCAAACCCTTCATAAAGTATAAGGACAATCCGTGGGTGTTGTCCGCATTGAAAGGCATCCTGGCATCTTTCATAGGCCTGCTCGCCCTTGTCGTGGCACAACTGGCAAAGACGAATATTACGGATTACAAGACAGCCCTTTTTGCACTTACTTCGCTGGTACTGTTCGTTTATACCAAAATAAATCCTGTCATATTGCTCATTCTCGGCATTATTGTTTCATTATTGATATTCAGATGATTGCATTTTTCGGGTTAACCGGGCGGGTTTTCTAACTGCAATGACGGGGTGTTGTCCCTTTTGTGCATGGACACAAGGGATTCATTGATGTAGGCTTTATAGGTAATCCCATACGATGTCCTGATTGTTTCCGGAACGACAAGGAATTTCATGAGCGGCCCCTGTTCTATCGTAATATCGGTTGACTTATCTTCGACTAATTCCCCGTCAAATGCATACCCGCTGTCGGCCCTTATGTTAACCTGAGACGCAGTATC
>JAKAHI010000156.1 GCA_021815065.1 bacterium
TCATACCCTGCGCTGCAGGCAGGTAATCTATGAGCATAAGGTTCTCGGTACTGTTATGGAACTTCCATGTCACGGTTACCGAAAGTACCGGAGGCAGATTTATGGGAATGTCGATCGGGAGCGTCAGACCATTCTCATTCGTCGAATCCACCTTGAAGGAAGGGAACTGTGCCGAAAAAGATTTCAGCGGCGGGTTGAAGTCTCCGAAATTCGTTTTTATCTCTTCTTCTCCGAGCTTATAATCCGCGAGCATCATAGCGATACTCGTATCATTGATATAATTCGAGGCATCGATATTCTGGTTCTCCAGCGATTGTATGGAGATCAGGCCTACGGCGAGTATTGCCACCGCAACGAGCAGCTCGAGCAACGAAAAGCCCTGTTCAGGATTTTTCCGGTTCATAATATTTGTCGTATATCGCCACCTGCCCGGTAAACGGGTTTACCTCAAGGGAATATACGTCCTTTTTATCGTCTTCGATATGGATAATGGTATACGGCATATATCCCTGCGGATAAAATTGGATGGAAACATCGGTGGCGGTTTTACTGACCATGGTCGTGTCCACGATGATGTCCTCGAATTTGATGCCGTTGGGAAGTTTTTCCCGCTTGCCGAGAATGTCCTTGTCCTCGTGCCATTCACAGCTGTTCGTTTCAAGGGAAGGCACACAGGTCTCGACCCAGTACTCGTTCTTTTTCAGATCGAACTTCAGGCGGTAATAGTCCGTCTTCGAAAACACGGCCTTTGCGTATACATACCGGATGGTCGAAGACAAGCGCTGTGCTGACGTCCTGAGTTCCACACCCGTAAGGTCCATCAGCCTCGGCGTGGCAATGCCCAGCACCACGATGATGATAAACAGCACCACCATGAGCTCGATAAGGGTAAACCCTCTCCTCCGGGTAAAGAAAGAAAGGCCGTGCGCCCTCTGAACGGGGACGCGCGTTTTCATGCGGGGACCTTCCGGACGGACGGGTCCCCCTTCTCTACTGGCACGAACCCGTATCAAGGCTTGTTATGTCCTTATCTTTGCCCTCGCCGCCGGGCTTGCCGTCTGCACCGTAAGAAATTATCTCATAATCGGAACCGTTGGGTGCAGGGCTTATGTAAACATACTCATTGTCCCACGGGTCCTTGGGAATGTGTCCGCCCTCTACGTATCCGCCCTCTTTCCAGCAGCACGGAATTTTGCCGACCGTCGGTTGTGCGACAAGTGCCTTCAGACCCTGCTCCGTCGTCGGGTATGAATGATTGTCGAGATAATACAGCTTCAGTGCGGTTTCGAGCGACTTGATATCGGCGCACGCCTTGACCCGGTTCGCTTCCTCTTTTCTCGGTATAACATTGACTGCAACAAGCGTTGCCAGCAGGCCGATGATAAGTACCACGACCATAATCTCTATAAGGGTAAACCCTGACGGAGACCTGCGGCCGGACGCCTCGTTTACGTTCACCATAAATTTCAACGGCATTTTATCTGCCGGGAAAGCTTTGTTGCTCTCTACCGGCGTAAATTCTTTCTTACTTCGCATCTTTTACCTCCTAATGGACTAATTGATTCATCTGGAAGATCGGCAGCAGCACGGACAAGATGATGAACAGAACAATCCCTGCCATGATCAGGATAATGACGGGTTCCAGCAGCGCCGTCAGTGCGCTGATGGCCGTCGTAACATTGTCCTCATACGTTACCGCAATCTTCTCCAGCATATTCTCGAGCTCCCCGCTCTGCTCGCCGACCGCTATCATCCTGGTCACCATGGGCGGGAAAACACCGCTTGCCCGCAGCGGTGCAGATATCGTTGACCCTTCGACAATGGACACCTTTGCCTTCTCTATCGCCTGCCCGATGATGCTGTTGTTCACGATGGTCTTTACGATGTCCATCGCCCTTACCACAGGCACGCCGCTCTTCAACAGGGTCGCAAGCGTACGCGCAAACCGGGCTATGATCACGAGCCGGATGAGCCTGCCGAAAACCGGTATCCTGAGTAAGAAACTTTCATACCTGACGCGCCCCTTTGCCGTCTTAATGTACCACCTGAACACATAATACGCACCGATCGCAGCCAGGATAAACAGGTACCAGTACGCGCTCATGATGTTGCTCACGAAGATAAGCAGTCTGGTGAAGATCGGCAAGGTCTGGTTTACGTCCTTGAACAGCTGGGTGACCTTGGGGATAACAAAGGTCATAAGTGCTATAACAACGAACATGGCGAGCAGCGACATAATCGCAGGATAAATGAGCGTGGCTATGACCCGGTATTTCAGTTTTACCTGGTTCTCGATATAATCCGCGAGCCGCTGAAGCACGACGTCCAGTGCTCCGCTGGATTCACCCGCAGCGACCATATTCACATAGAAATCCGGGAATACCTTCGGAGCTGTCTTGAGTGCATCCGCAAACGAACTTCCCTCATTGATCCTCGTTTTGATGTTGCTGATGATCTTCTTTAATTTTATCTTGTCGATCTGCTCCACGATGGCGTCGAGTGCCTCGACCAGGGTAAGTCCTGCGCCGATGAGACTGGACAACTGACGGGTAACGATCGCAACGTCCTGCTGTTTCACGCTCGTCAGGAGGTCGGACACGCTCGTCTTCGCCATGTTATCGGAGCGTTCTTCCGCTTCCTGCCTGAAATCCGTTGCGTAGATACCGGTGTCCTTCAGTTTTATGCGTGCCGCATGCTGGTTGTCCGCTTCTATGACGCCCCGCGTTGATTTTCCCTGAACCGTAAACCCTTTGTATTCGAAGATCGGCATAAGCTGGTTTAAACCACTTCGGTTACCTCGTCCTGAGTAACCCTCAGAATTTCCTTGATGGTCGTGACCCCGCCGACGATCTTTTTGATACCGTCCTCCTTCAGCGTGGTCATGCCCTTATTGATCGCAGCATGTTTTATCATCGATGAATCCACCCCTTTGGTGATCATGGAGCGTATTTCATCGTCTATGATCATTATTTCATATATGCCGGTCCTGCCCTTAAACCCGGTGTTGACGCAGTTTACGCAGCCCTTCCCTTTGTATACCGCATCGTCATGCAGGAGATCCCTGGTAATGCCTATTTCCATCAATTCTTCGTCGTTCGGCCTGTACGCGGTTTTGCAAACGGGGCATATCGTCCTGACAAGCCGCTGAGCAATGATCGCAACGACGGACGAGGAGACGAGGAACGGCTCGATGCCCATATCGATCAACCTGGTTATACCGCCGGCGGAATCGTTCGTGTGCAGGGTGGAAAAGACAAGATGGCCGGTCAGGGACGCCTGTACGGCTATCTCCGCGGTTTCCTTGTCCCTTATTTCACCGACCAGCACGATGTCCGGGTCCTGCCTCAGGATGGACCGGAGTCCGTTGGCAAAGGTCAGATCGATCTTCGAGTTCACCTGGATCTGTCCTATGCCCTTTATCTGGTATTCCACCGGATCTTCAATAGTCAATATGTTCACTTCCGGGGAGTTGAGGACCGACAGTACGGAGTAAAGCGTCGTTGTCTTGCCGCTGCCCGTGGGGCCGGTAACCAGTACGATGCCGTTGCTCCTCTTGATAAGCTGGTTGATGAGCTTCAGCTTTTCGCCGGTAAGACCGATATTGTCGAGGCCGATAAGGACACTCGACCGGTCGAGCAGCCTCATGACCACCCGTTCTCCGAATGAAGTCGGGATTATGGACGTCCTTATGTCGACGTCCTTGCCCGCGATCTTTATCCGTATTCTTCCGTCCTGCGGCAATCTCTTTTCGGCTATGTTCATGCCCGCCATGACCTTGACCCTCGAGATGATACTCGATTGGAACCGCTTCGGGGGTTTTATGATTTCGTACAGTATGCCGTCGATGCGGTAGCGGACCGACAATTCCTTCTCGAAAGGCTCTATATGGATATCGCTTGCGCGCTTCTTCACGGCCTCGAACATCAGGGAATTGATGAGCCGTATGATAGGCGCTTCATCCGTTGCATCGAGAAGGTCCTGCGGTTCGTTCAATTCCTGGGCAACGTGGTCGAGGTTCGTGTCCTCGAGCTCATCGACCATGTCCTCGGTGCTGACATCGATCCTGTCATAGTAAATGTTCGCGGCGTTGACAACGTCCCGCTGGGTAACCAGGACAGGGACGACAGGCATATCGAGAAAGCGTTCCGCATCATTGATGGCCTCGAGGTTCGTGGGGTCCATGATACCGAGCCGTACAAGTCCGTTTACCTTGTCTATGGGTATGATGCCGAAACGCCGGGAAAGGGCCTTGGGGAATTTCTGAATCAGCTCCATATCGAGTTTCATGCCCGTGAGATTGGTTATGTATTCTATGCCGAACTGTTCTCCCAGTGCTTTGATAAGGTCGGCTTCGGTTATGACCTTGAATTTCGTCAGCAGCAATTCACCGAGCCTGCCGCCCTTCTCTTTTTGATAGGTAAGGGCCTCTTCGAGCTGCTCTGCCGTTATAACGCCGAGCAGCAATTCCCCTATCAAAGCCTTTTTTTTCATGGTTTCCCTGTTGTCTCCGTCTGCCCGGCGGCCTCTGCGGTAAAGGTGCT
>JAKAHI010000157.1 GCA_021815065.1 bacterium
GACTGTTCACACTCCTGGACATGGATGGCTGGCTCACACCATGATGCTGTGCAATCTCATTGACGAGTGTTTTTCCCCGTATGACACTGCCGAGTATCCTGAAATGAGGGACACTCAAATCCGGAGGAACAGAAGATCTCATCTCCATACGCAGACGCGCCATGGAGAGCGGTATTGTTTCTAAAAGTCTTTTTGCTATTCTCAGTTCGTTTTGCATAGTTAACATTGTTAATAAATAACAATGTTATGCAATTGTCAAGAAATAACTACAAACGCTTTGCCCGGTAATCATATTGTTACTCTCGATCGGTGACAATCCTCGTAAACAGAGCGGACGGTACGACCTCAAAATATCTGTTTGAAATTGTAACAAATTTATTTTTGAAGTCCGTCAGTTCTTTTGCAGGCCTGTCCAAAACAACAAATCTGTTGCTTAACTCTTCCGGTACGGTCTTTTCGGTCCCGCATAAGCCGTATAAGCGCACTCCCTTTCCTGCACAGAGTTCGGCTATTGCCCGAGAGCCTGTTTTACAGACGAATCCGTCACCATACAGAGCATCCCCACCGATGAGTACCGAATCGATATGTGCCGATGCAAGCATACTCATGCCCGCTGCGTCGGTAACGTATATTACCGGTATCGATGATTTTACGAGTTGTACCATCATATCCATGCCTTCATTCATGGGTCTCGATTCAAGGACTACGACGCTGAACTTCCGTCCGCGTCCGTATACGTATTTTAAACTCTCAAGCACGGTAGAGCTTGCAGAATAGGTCATAACCACTTTATTCCCTAGCAGCAAGTCAAATACTTTACCCGCGATAAGCCTTCTATGTGTTTCTATCGATGTTTCGAATCTATCGAGATAGAGGAACATATCGTCGCGCTGCACCTTGCCGTTCATTTTCCCGATACCGTAAGCAAGATTGAGCATGATACCCATTGAAGGCTGGGCAGAGATGAGTTGTTCTGCTATACGCTTCAACAAACGGACAGATACTCTCGTATCCTTGCGTCTGATAATGCTCCGTATGCGTCTGATAGCATATAAGGCAATTTGGGCGGACCCTGAGATGTTATCGTCGCTGAGCGGACTTAATAATTTCTCGATATCATGAACCGTACTCATATCAGCACCCCTATGAGAAAAATCAGGGGTTCAATGAATTGAACCCCTGAAATCCTGACCAAACAAAATCTATTATGTTTCTTACAACGAGTAACTTTCTTTTTCAATGATATGCTGGGCTATCTTATCCTTTATACCGGACACGTTCAAAGGATAGGTAAGCGCAAGGCCTGAGAGTGCCTTCTCGTATCCTGCAAATTCAGCCGCATTGTCCTCCGCCACATCGCCGAGTACCTGCCGCGCGGTAAGCGTGATTCTGTTCAGAGTCTCATAAACGAGGGCGCTTGTAAGGAGTACCGGTATCTCAACTGCCGGCTCACCTTTCATATTTTTTAACTTGAGTGTTCTCGTCACGACGGAATCCATGGCATAAACATCTATGATCATATTCGCCAGCTGTTCGAATATGTACTCACCTCTCCCGAATTGAAACGCTCTGTCCATCAGAGCAGCCATGTATTTCTGTACTGCTACACCGGTGGTATAAACAGTCAGCTTCTTGGCTATATCCGTTGCCAGTTTTTCCACACCGAGGAAACCGGATTCCGGTTTCTTGTTGACCTTGCCGGATTCCGCTTCAGCGCTGATTTCACTGAACTTGCCCATAAAATCAAGCTCACCCTTCATGGACTTCTTTGCAATGGCCCCCGGTATGAGTAAGCGGTTAACTTCATTCGTTCCTTCGAAGATCCTGTTAATTCTCGCATCCCGGTACGCACGTGCTACCTTATATTCCTCTATGTATCCGTATCCTCCAAGACTCTGTACACCCTCGTCGACAACAAAACCGAGAATCTCCGAGCCGTATACTTTCATGATTGACGCCTCTATATCATAATCCTCAAATATCTTTGCAGCCTTCTTACTGTAGTCAGGCGCATTATGGTCGAGTGCATGGACTGCGTTGTCAATCATACCCGATGTTCTGTATGACATACTTTCGGAGGCATATACCTTTATCATCATGTCCGCAAGTTTCCTTCTGATCATGCCAAAACTTGATATGGGTTGTCCGAATTGTATCCTCTGATTCGTGTATTGGGCCACTTGTTTTATCACTTCCTTTGAACCGCCTGTTGATGCGACTCCGAGCTTTAAACGACCTATATCAAGTACACCCAAAGCGGACTGGTGTCCTTTGCCAATCTCTCCGAGTACGTTTTCTACAGGCACCTTCACATCGCTCAACACAACAGGCCTTGTAGAAGACCCCTTGATTCCCATTTTGCTTTCTTCCTTGCCTGTCGATAAACCTTCGAACTTCCTCTCAACGATAAAAGCCGTGAATTTCTCGCCATCGATCTTGGCATACACGATAAAGATGTCCGCAAAACCCGCATTCGTAATAAATTGTTTTTCTCCGTTGAGAACATAATACTTGCCGTCCTTGCTTAAAACAGCCTTGGTCTTTGCACTGAGTGCGTCTGAACCATATCCTGTTTCCGTAAGAGCATAGGCTGCTATCATTTCCCCGCTCGCCAGTTTCGGAAGATATTTCTTTTTCTGATCTTCATTTCCGAAATAGACAATCGGTAAGGTACCAATACCGTTGTGTGCGAGTATTGACCCGGCAAAAGCCCCTGATTTGGCTATCGCCTCGGATACCCTCAATGCCGTAGAGAGATTCATTCCAAGACCTCCGAATTCTTCGGGGATCTCGATCATGAGAAGTCCAAGTTCTCCGGCTTTTTTCATCAGCTTGGTATTTAACTCTATCTTTTTATCGTGTTCTTCCAATGCATCCTGAAGGGGAAGCACTTCTTTATCCATAAAATCATCTGCAGTATCTGCGAAACTTAGTTGTTCTTCTGTGAATTCTTCCGGAACGAAGATGTCCTTTGCCGATGTAGGTTCAAGCAAAAAACCACCCCCGATGGGCTTTGTTACAGCTTCTTTACTCATTTTTCTTCTCCTTTGAATGAATATTCATTCAGTCTATACCATACCAATTTATATCAATGCAAGAAAAATATGCGGAACAGTACAATGCCTTATCAATAAATTCTCCAACTGCATTTTGGGGTAGACCTTGATTGCAATCATTACAATGTACATATATTACAGTATGAGTAAACTATTATTTACTACAGTGCTGGGTTCTCTGATCGCATTCGGGGTTTCTTATTTAAATATGGCTAAAACCTCCAATGTAAAAAATAATAAAGTAACCGCCGGCAAGACATTTAAAACCGCTACCTTTGCCGGGGGCTGTTTTTGGTGTATGGTTTCCCCATTTGAACACCTAAACGGCGTGGTAAAGGTTGTGTCGGGGTACACAGGAGGAAAAACAAAGGACCGCCCTACCTACGAGGAGGTTTCTACCGGCACAACGGGTTATTATGAGGCAATCCAGGTGACCTACGACCCATCAAAAATTACCTACAAACAACTGCTCGATGTTTATTGGAGACAGATCGACCCTACAGACAGCGGAGGACAGTTTGTCGACAGGGGCTCACAGTACAAAACAGCAATTTTTTATCAGACTGATGAAGAGAGACAGATTGCAGAAAAATCTAAAGAAAAGATTGCTGTGGAATGGCATTTTGACAAACCTATCGCTACAAAGATTATCGAGTTCACTCAATTCTATCCTGCGGAGGATTACCATCAAGATTATTATAAGAAAGACCCGCTGCGTTATAAGCTTTACAGAATTGGTTCGGGACGTGACGCATACCTTGAAAATCAGTGGGAAGATAAAAAGCCCTCAAGCAAGGATTTAAAAAACAAGCTTACTCCTCTTCAATACCAGGTTACGCAGGAGTGCGGTACTGAAAAGCCGTTTGACAACGCATACTGGAACAACCACAGGGAAGGCATATACGTAGACGTTGTTTCCGGCGAGCCGTTGTTCAGTTCAACCGACAAATTTGACTCCGGCACTGGCTGGCCGAGCTTCACAAAACCGATTGCACCCGATACTATTGTTGAAAAAAAGGATACAAGCCACTTTATGGTAAGGACGGAGGTGGAAAGCACGGCGGGTTCTCATCTTGGGCATGTTTTCGACGATGGACCAAAACCGACAGGATTGCGTTATTGCATAAACTCGGCTTCCTTACGGTTCATCCCCAAAGAAGACCTGGAAAAGGAAGGCTATGGCCGGTATAAGAAGCTGTTTGAAAAATAAGTAAGTTTATGCAAAGTCCCTGTTAGTAATTTATATACTTTATTTCGCCAATAATTTTTCATGACAGGAAGAACCTTCCCTCATCATCCTTGCACCGCATTTTGGACATTTTTCCTCTTTGCACGGCATACCAGCCTTATGCGGTACCTTTGTGTTACAGTTTGGACAAATACAAAATCCGCCTGATCCCATGCCACTCCGTGTATCTCTGAATTCATGCATTTCGACATTGCCTCCCTG
>JAKAHI010000158.1 GCA_021815065.1 bacterium
TAGCAGAGGTAATAGGAAGAATACCACCGGCAGAAAAATAGATAAAATATAGTTTTTAATTGTATCTAATTGATATAATGATTATATTTTTTATCTATCTCTTTTAATGGTAATAACGCTTGAGGGATCCATTGCTGCATAGGTATCCTTACCGAGGTATAAAATAGGTTTTACCACATGATAATCTATTGTCCCCGACCCATTGCGTATCTCATCTGTCTCGTGAATATAGATGATTGAGCCGATAAACAGGTCGTGATCCCCTGCTTTTATTGTCTCCTGAACAGAGCATTCATACGCTGCATACGAATATTTAAAAACAGGGACATCCAGTTTCACAGACTGTTTAAGCTCAATGCCCGAATCCTTGATCTTGTCGACATCCCTGCCGCTGGCACTTCCGAGCCTTACGAGAAGCTTTAGATATTTGAAATCGATAAAATTGACCGAAAATACTCCTGATGACTTGATTAACGAATGCGTATACCGCTTCGGTGCTATGGATACGCAATACGTCATGGGAGCTTTTGACAGGCCGGTCTGCCATGCAGCAGGCATAAAATTCGATTTTCCTTCATACCGTGATCCTATAAGCGGGACCACGCATGGATAGAACTGATTAAATTCTGTCATAGTGCCTCCAATTTTTTTTATGATAGCATATCGCCATAGAAATTTGAAGAACCACGCCATAAACGGTGTGGGTTCTTCATCGGTATAAGATATATCAATCATATAGTTCATGTTTCCGGGTTCCCGCATGTTTAGTTTGAATATTATATTCAATAGTGCTAAGGTATTTTTTCTTATGAGGAGAGGTGTCCGAGTGGTTGAAGGAGCACGCCTGGAGAGCGTGTGTCCCGAGCAATCGGGACCGTGGGTTCGAATCCCACCCTCTCCGTTTTTAGTTTTTCCGCTTCGCATCACTCCCCTTTTCCTGTATAATTATGCAGCCGGCGTTTTCCGGTTGAAGTATTCATGAAGGTAATTATAATAACGTTATGGAAATAATTTATATAACAGATGTTCATGGTGCGCGCGCTCACGTGGAAAAACTTCTCGAGGTGACCTTTGCGGATTTGTACATCGTCAGCGGTGACCTTATCTACTCCCCCTTTTACTCTCCAACCACGGGGATGAGGTTCCTCGAACTGCAGGATACTTTCCACATCATGAGACAAAAAGACGCACCCGGTATGCAAATTGAGGAGTACGTACGCTCCCGCTTGAAGGACGGATTACCGGAAGAATTAAAAAGCAAGGCGGAAGAATACCTGAGGCTGTCCGACCGGGCGCTCGACGTCATGAAAGAAAAATATAAAAAAATGGAAACCATGTTTTCCATGGTCAGAAAGGCACCGATAATAGTGTTGCCGGGTAATTATGACATGGACCTGTCCCTCACATCGTTGTCCGGCAGGGAGATCCACAAAAAGGTCATTGAGATAGAAGGTTTAAGGATAGGAGGCTACGGCGGCGCCAACATGAGAACAGCCGGCATCCCGGAACAAGGGATGACAAAATTCATAGAATCGCAAAGTTACTCGGAACCGTACGATTTCTTTTCTCAGACAAAGCCCGATATTCTGGTATGTCATCAGCCGCCCTATGGCCACCTGGATCACGTCGCATCGTTCGGTTCCGTAGGTAGCCTCGGTATTGCCCGGGCAATAGAAGAAACACACCCTCTCGTTGTTTTGAGCGGCCATATCCATGAGAACTTCGGTTGCAAATATGACAATAAAACGTTTTACATAAACCCATCGAACTTCGGGGCAGTAGAAACCATCGAGGGGAAATTTATGGACGGCGGCTATTATGCCAAAATATCCATAGAAGCCAAGGTGGTGCAGAAGGTTGTTCTCAAACGCGTTGAAGAGTACCGGCCGTACGATATCGTGGATTACATACCGGATGGCGATAAGCTCAGACAGGTCGTACTCGACGAAGCGAGGTATAAAGGGCTGCAGAATAATGTGCACGACAAACTTTCCCGTTCCGTTCCGGTAACCCATGTTGAGGAGATAAAACTCTTCAACGCCGTAAAACATTTCTTCCGGCATTACGAATCCAGGGAAACGAACGAACGGATAAAATTCTTAAAAAAAGTGGCATTGATTATGGAAGAAAAAGGTACTCCCATCGCCTTTGACCTCGTGGGCTCGACACTGTTTGGCATGGCAGAAAAGGGATCGGATATCGACATCGTTGTTTACTACATCGATACACCGACCGGTCATGATGCAGACAACAGTGTTGAAGAAAAAATCGGTGAGTTCAGCCGCATACTCAAAGAACTCGGAAGTGATCAGTATCAGGTTGAAGTCGTCGATGCCATAAATCTCAAAGATGTCGAGAAGGCCATTTTAGAGGAGGATTTTCAATCAACGGTGACAGGCAGGTTCATTTTTTACAGGGCTATATGCAGGCCCGTACACCACCGGATCATACGAAGCTACGAGGCCATGCTGGACAGCAAGGATGCTTACCGCAAAGAGATGGAGGCGTCCATGAGAGACGTTATTACAACCCTGGTCAAAACATCGCGGCACTTCGAATCGTTCAGGAAATATGAAGCGCGGCTCATCGACCTTGACGTGCCCATACCCCAGCCGATACGCAAAAGGCTCAAACAATATTTCCAGATGGAGGAATAAGCCCCTCCCGCGGGTTAACCTTTGTACGTTACTACCCTCCCCCACAGACTCATGGTCCCCCAGATCCCGGACCTCAGACACTGCAGTTGAACGATCTGGCTGTGGTCCACAAAAACATTCACCTCTGGACCGTAATTTTTTATGTACCATGCAAACACCTCCGGGTCGGCGGCCTCGAACATCACATTTTGTACACCCAGTGCGTTGACGAACTTTGGAGGTACATCTGTCCTCCATGTTTTCACATTCTCGGTAATACCCTCGGACTCTATCATGATCATGTAAGCTCCTGCGTCCAGGAACCTCTTCGCCTGCTCGATTGCGTGTTCGGGATCCCGCGTGCCCTCCGCTTCCAGCTCTTCCGGGGACGTTGCACCTCCAGCACCAAACTGTATTCCAATCTCCGGTTTTACCTTTAATCCCGCCTTTTTGACCTTTTCTATGAGTCTGAGCCAGTCGTCTGTGGGTATTGTTATAAACCCGCTCGAAACCTCGATGATATCAAAACCGAGGTCCTTGCATTCCTGTATATACTTAGCCACGGCATCGGGTCCCTGTGTTACCACATACTCCATGAAACCGCCGGTATCTACCTTAACATCGTACTTGTGGCAGAGATCGATGATGTCCTTCACTGCCTTCTTCGGCATCAGGCTGAAAGATCCTCCTGCGAATTTGAGTATATCTACATACGCTCCCATGGTTTCCAGGACATCCTCGAGATAGCGTTTCCCCATGGGGGTGTAGTAAGGGCCCCGAATTTCTGTCACGCCTGTTTTCCTCGGCTTTTCCGGCAGATCGTTCATCCTGATAAACTGAAAACCTCTTTCTTGCTCTTCTGCATGTAACATGTTTTGTTCCTCCTTTCTATCCTGCCTTCGCGAGCAGGCTCATAAGGTCTTTGACCTTTATGGACTCGAGTCTGCCCACCGAATCAATGATATCATTCCGGAGAGATGCTTCTATGCGGCCATTCGAAAGCCTCCCGAACTTCTCTAAAAGAGTCTCCCACTTCATAGGCTTCGTATGGAAGCCCTCGTAGTCTTTTTTCTCCTTCACAATCACGCTTCCGTCATTCAGTTCCACCCTTATCAAGCTCGGCATTTGCTCCGGGAAACTGTTGCTGTATGACTGAGAAGGATTTACGCTGACCTTCTTCAGAAGTGTCTGGATATCGCTGCGCTGTATACGCCCGGGTGCGAATTGTGCCGGCATGACCTCATTATCGAGTATTGCAGCTGCTACAAGATAGGGTATACTGTGGTCTGCTTGTTCTTTTATTGCAACAAGGTGTTTATCACCTTCCTCACCTCCGCCGATGATGTTATAGGCAACATCAAAGGTCTGGATCTTTATTGCTTTTATATCCTCCGGTGCGAAACCGTGTTCATGCTTCAGCTCCAGGATCCCTTCAAGGATTGATTGAGAATGGATCTCCGCATTGTATCTCTTGACAATGGTCTTTGTTACGCGTTCCAGGTCCTCCTTGGTCCAGTCAATCTCAAACCTGCCTGCGATCGCATCCATAAACCCCTTGTTACCCTCGAACACCTCAAGGGGGCCCGTAACGCCCCGCATAGCGAGAAAAACCGCGTTCGTTACACAGAACGCTGCGTTCGGGTATGCAAGGCCTTTCCAATTCGAAAGAGTGCCAGTGCGTGTAACCCGCAGGGCGTTGAATGCAGTGCCGCTTATGGCTATTGCATTCGCTGTTCTTCCCGGATCGAGCCCCAGTGCCTTTGAAATACCCGCAGCCAAAGCGTATGAACCCTGTGTTGTATGATCGAAACCCTTTGCCCTTACCGGGGCGACATCGCTCAGCCTGCACTGCACCTGATAAGCTACAG